>DATHPL010000031.1:0-14648 GCA_035483915.1 Bradyrhizobium sp. | reverse complement strand
CGCTAGTTTGATTTCACTTTTTGACGGGCTGAGCGGCTTTTGGGGCTTCGCCTTCGAGGTTCGTATCGCCGGGAGTGGAGGGGCGGGATGGCAAAAACCGTCCTGATCGTGGAGGACAACGAGCTCAATATGAAGCTCTTTCGCGATCTTCTTGAAGCACATGGCTATCAGACTTCCGGAACCAGCAACGGTTTCGAGGCGCTCGATCTCGTGCGCAAGCTTCGTCCCGATCTGATCCTGATGGATATCCAGCTTCCGCAGGTGTCGGGTCTCGAAGTCACGCGGTGGATCAAGGACGATCCGGAGTTGCGTTCAATTCCGGTCGTGGCGGTCACTGCGTTCGCCATGAAAGGCGACGAAGAGCGTATCCGCGAGGGCGGGTGCGAGGCTTATCTGTCCAAGCCGATCTCGGTCGGCAAGTTTATCGAGACCGTCCGACGGTTTATCGGATAGGGGAGTTTTGAAATGTCCGCGCGCGTTCTTGTCGTCGACGATGTTCCGGCCAACGTCAAACTGTTGGAAGCGCGGTTGTCGGCCGAATATTTCGATGTGGTCACCGCAGCGAATGGCGCCGAAGCGCTGACGATGAGCGCGCGCGCCGAGTGTGACATCATCCTGCTCGACGTCATGATGCCGGACATGGATGGCTTCGAGGTCTGCCGCCGGCTGAAGTCAAATCCGGCTACCCATTACATCCCGGTCGTCATGGTGACGGCGCTCGATAGCCCCGCCGACCGTGTTCGCGGCCTGGAAGCCGGCGCCGATGATTTCCTGACCAAGCCGGTATCCGACGTGGTCCTGATTGCGCGCGTGCGTTCGCTGACCCGGCTCAAGATGATGACCGACGAATTGCGGATGCGTGCCATTACTTCGCTGGAAATCGGCGTACAGGCGCCGGAGCGCACCGCGGTTGCCGATACCGGCAAGGGCGGCCGCATCCTCCTCGTCGACGATCGCCCGTCGTCCTATGAGCGGTTGGCTCCCGTCTTGAGCACTGAGCACACGGTCGATGTCGAGATCAACCCGACCGAGGCGCTGTTTCATGCCGCCGACGGCAACTATGACCTGCTGATCGTTTCGCTCGGTCTCGACAATTTCGACGGCTTGCGGCTTTGCAGCCAGGCGCGCTCGCTAGAGCGGACACGTCACGTGCCGATCCTGGCGATTGCGGAAGCCGACAGCAATACGCGGCTGCTCCGTGGGCTTGAGATCGGCGTCAACGATTATCTGCTGCGTCCCGTCGACAAGAATGAACTGCTCGCGCGCGCTCGCACCCAGATCCGCAAGCGCCGCTATACCGATCACCTGCGCGACAACGTGCAGAACTCGATCGAGGCGGCGATTACCGATGCTCTGACCGGCTTGCACAATCGCCGTTACATGGAAAGCCATCTGGCGACGCTGGCCGAGCAGGCTTCGAGCCGCGGCAAGCCGCTGGCGGTGATGATGCTCGACATCGATTTTTTCAAATCGATCAACGACAATTACGGCCACGACGCCGGCGACGATGTGCTGCGTGAATTTGCGGTGCGGGTGCGCAAATCGATCCGCGGCATTGATCTCGCCTGCCGCTATGGCGGCGAGGAGTTCGTGATCGTGATGCCGGAAACCGATCTGCATGTCGCGGGCATGGTCGCGGAGCGCTTGCGGCGCTCGGTCGCCGGTGAGCCCTTCGCCGTCAACAAGGGCGAAAAGCGCATCGAGGTCACGATCTCGATCGGGCTCTCCACGCTGGAGCGAAAAGGCGAGGCGGTTGCCGACGTGCTCAAGCGCGCCGATATGGCGCTTTACCGCGCCAAGCACGATGGCCGTAACCGCGTGGTGGCGAACGCCGCGTAAAACATCCCCGTGCTATTTCTTGTTTCCTTGCGTCGACAGTGGTCCGGGTCCGTCAATCCGGATACCGGCGTTTGCTAGAAGCACTTTGGCGGCTTGCTTGGCAGCGCGCGCCATCGCGGGATCGTCGCGAACCAGGTCCTGCGCGATCGAACCATCGACAAGCAATGCAAGCTGGGTCGCCAAACCCTCCGCATCGGTTACGCCGAGCTGCATCAGCAGGTCGCGGAACCAGAGGCGGCGGCTCTCCTTGAAGGCGATGGCGATTTTGCGCACCGGTTTGGCGTCCGCACCCATTTCGGCCACGGCGTTGACGAAGGGGCAGCCGCGAAAATCCTTGTGTGAAAAACGCCGTTCCAGCGAATCGAATGTGCCGAGAATCTGCTCGGCCGGAGGCTTGTCGGACGGTTTGGGTTGTACGAAGCGCCGCTGGAGATAAGCCGATATCAGCGCGTCTTTTGACGGGAAGTGATTGTAGAGGGTGCGCTTGCTGATCCCGATTTCGGCCGCGATGGTATCGACGCCGATGGCGCGAATCCCCTTGAGATAGAACAGCCTGTCGGCGGTATCCAGAATCCGCTCCTTCATGCTTGGCTTGGCGGGCAGACTTGCCATGCGGATACGCGAGGTCCTCAAAACTTGACTGCGAGACCGTATTATAGCCTAAGTGCACAGGTCTGTGTACTTATTTCGGCTGACGGAAATAGAATATTTTAGTCGGTGCCGAAAACCGGGAGAACAAGAACAATGCCCCCACTGCAGATCTTGCGTCCGACATTACCGATCCTGATCGGCGCCTCGATCATGCTGACGCTGAGCATGGGGCTGCGGCAGTCGCTCGGCATCTTCATGCAGCCACTGACACACGACATCGGCATATCCGTATCCGATTTCACGCTCGTGATCGCCGTGCAAAACCTTGCCTGGGGATTTTTGCAGCCGCTCGCCGGTGCGTTGACCGTAGCCTTCGGTTTTCGCGCGATCATGGTGCCGGGAGCGGCTTTCTATATCGCTGGCCTTGCGCTGATGGCGACGGCACACGGTCTGGTCAGTGTCATGATCGGCGGAGGCTTGCTGATCGGCCTGTCGCTCGCGTGCACGGCAGCGGCAATTGCGATGTCGGTCGCGGCCCGCGCGGTGCCGGAAACGGTGCGATCGACCGTACTCGGTCTCGTATCGGGCGCCGGATCCCTGGGCGCGCTGCTATCCGCGCCGCTCGGACAGATGCTCAATGCCAGCTATGGCTGGCGGGTGGGGCTGGCTGGTTTTGTCGTGCTGTCAGTCGCGATGATCCCCGCGGCGTGGTTTGCGGGCAAGGTCGATGCGATCCCACTACCGAAGCCCGCGCGCGATGATGCCGGCGGCAATTCGGCAGGCGATGCAGTCAAGCTTGCGTTCGGCAATGCGTCCTTCGTGGTGATGACCTGCGCCTATTTCGTTTGCGGCATGCAGCTTGTCTTTCTGACCACGCACTTGCCGTCTTATCTTGCGATCTGCGGCATGGACCCGATGCTGAGCGCGCAGACACTCGGCATGATCGGCGGCTTCAACGTGCTCGGCAGCGTATTTTTTGGCTGGGCCGGCCAGCGCTCGAACAAACTCGCACTGCTCGGCGGAATTTATGTTCTGCGCTCGCTCGCGCTCGCCTGGTATTTCATGCTGCCGCCGACGCCCGCGACCACGCTGCTGTTCGGTGCGATCATGGGATTTCTATGGATGGGCGTCGGCCCGCTGGTGGCGGGCGCCGTGGCCGAGATGTTCGGCCTGAAGTGGCAGGCGATGATTCAGGGATTTGCCTTCATGAGCCACCAGCTCGGCAGCTTCCTCGGCGCCTTCGGCGGCGGGCTGCTGTACGATTCACTCGGCTCTTACACGCTGGCCTGGCGGATCGGCGTCGCGCTGGGACTGGCCGGCGGCATCGTCCAGATCGCGTTTGCGCTGATCAAGCCGTCGGCGCCGCCGATGCTGAAGACCGCTTAAAACAAAAACGGGGCCCGAGAGGCCCCGTTGTCCTGTGTCGCTCGCGCGAAACTTACTTGATCTTGGATTCCTTGAATTCGACGTGCTTACGCGCGACCGGATCGTACTTCTTCTTCACGAGCTTGTCGGTCATGGTGCGCGAATTCTTCTTGGCGACATAATAGAAACCGGTGTCCGCCGAAGAAACGAGCTTGACCTTGATGGTGACCGCTTTGGCCATGTTCAAACCTTTGATGTCTGGAGAGCGCCAACCCATCAAGGGAGCGCATTCGGGCGGCAACCTAGCTTCAAACCGCCCAAAGTCAAGGTTTTGCGGGTCAAAACCAGCCGGAATCGGGCAAAATCCTCATTTTTGCGCCGATTCCGATCGCAAAACCGGTCCGCTTTTTTGCGGACTGAGCGCTACCTCTCAAAGAAGCGGTTTTTTGGCCGGGGCAGTCCAAGATTCTCGCGCAAAGTCCGGCCCTCATACTCTTTCCGGAAAATTCCGCGTTTTTGGAGTTCCGGCACCACCTTGTCCACGAAGTCATCAAGCCCCGCGGGCAGGAACGGGAACATGATGTTGAAACCGTCGGACCCGTAACCCGTCAACCATTCTTCCATCTGATCGGCGATCGACTGTGGCGTGCCGACAAACGACAATCCGCCATATCCGCCGACGCGCTGGGCAAGCTGGCGCACGGTGAGCTTGTCGCGCGCGGCGAGATCGACCATCCGCTGACGTCCGCTCTTGCTGGCATTGGTTTCGGGTATCGGCGGCAACTGGCCGTCGGGGTCGAAGCCGGAGGCATCCGTTCCGAGGATCACCGAGAGCGAGGCGATGGCGCTGTCGTAATGCACCTTGCTGTCGAGAAGGGCGCGCTTTTCTTTTGCCTCATCGAGGCTGTCGCCGACCACGACAAAGGCGCCCGGGAGGATTTTCAAATGCTCGGGGTTGCGGCCGATCTTTTCCATCCGCCCCTTGATGTCGGCATAAAGCTTTTGAGCATCCGCAAGAGTGCCGCCGCCGGTGAAGACGGCCTCCGCGGTTTCCGCCGCCAGCTGCCTTCCATCATCGGAGGCGCCGGCCTGGACGATGACGGGCCAGCCCTGCACGGGGCGCGCGATGTTGAGCGGACCGCGCACCGAGAGATATTTGCCCTTGTGATCGAGCACGTGCATTTTTGCCGGATCGAAAAAGAGGCCGGATTCGACGTCCCTGACAAAGGCGTCATCGGCGAAGGAATCCCACAGGCCCGTGACCACGTCATAGAACTCGCGGGCGCGTTTGTAGCGCTCGGCATGCTCCATGTGCTCGTCGAGTCCGAAATTCAGCGCGGCGTCCGGATTTGAGGTGGTGACGATATTCCATCCCGCGCGGCCGCCCGAGATATGATCGAGCGAGGCGAAGCGGCGGGCGACATGATAGGGCGCGTCGAACGTGGTCGAGCCGGTGGCGACCAGGCCGATATTGTCGGTGACGGCGGCCAGTGCCGATAGCAGCGTGAATGGTTCGAAGGAGGTGACGGTGTGGCTGCGCTTGAGCGCATTGACCGGCATGTTGAGCACGGCGAGATGGTCGGCCATGAAGAAGGCGTCGAATTTGCCGGCCTCGAGCTTCCGGATCAGTTGCTTGATGTGGGCGAAATTGAAATTGGCATCGGGCCATGCCCCGGGATAGCGCCAGGCGCCGGTATGAATAGAGACCGGTCGCATGAAAGCGCCGAGCTTGAGCTGCCGTTGTGTCATTTGCCCCGTATCCGTGTTGTTGTTTGGCCTGATTGGAAATAGGGATGCCCGGCCACAAAGGCATTACGCCGGCACGAGAAGAATTTTGCGTTTTGCGGTCACTTTTTGGAAAATGACCTGTTCGGCTAAGCCTGCAAAATGTCCCGGCGCATCGCGCCGCCTTCGGCCCGGAAAAACGGCACCTCGGCATCATGGCGCAACGGACCGGTCGAAAGCCGCTTTCCGAGTTCATCCAGCACTTTCTGGGTCATCCGGTGCAGGTCCGCGAGCGGCTTTGAGCCAAGTTCGACCCACACCAGCTCCACCAGCTCGGCGTCGGCATGGACGACACCTTCGACGCGATGAGCGATGGTCGAGGCGTCCGCGGTAAAGAAGCGCGTGTCATAACGCCTGACGCGGCCGGGCGGGGTGATCGCGCGCGCAATCAGGAAAAGGCCGGATGGATCCGGCAGGAGATTGGTTTCGGTGAACGGCTTCCATGGGCCCGACAATGCCGGCACCGGGCCGTCCGGTTTCTTCCCCAGACACAGGCCGGTTTCCTCGCAAGCCTCGCGGATCGCGGCGACCGCCAGCGCGCGGGCGCGTGAAGCGGTTATTTTGGGGCTGCCTTTGAGGAGGTTAGCTTCGAGTTCAGCCGGAATCTGCGCCGCCACCGGGACGCGGTTGTCAGCTGGATCGACTCGCCCACCCGGAAACACGATCTTGCCGGGCTGGAACACCACCTTGTCGTGGCGCTTGCCGACGAGGACCTTGGGGATAGAGCCCGAGCGGTCGACCAGGATCAGCGTGGCGGCATCGACGGGGCGACGATAGGGATGATGGTCGGGTTCGTTATCCTCGTTTCCGGCCTTGCTCATCGCCCCGCTGCCCCTCGCTTCGTTCCGATCAGGGCTTAGGGCTCCGGATTCTCTTCGTCAAATCCGTGCATCCGCAACGCCCATTGCATCCCGACCACGGCGCCCTTGACGGGTTGCAGCAGCCCAAGCGAGGCAAAAAAGGTTATCGGCAGATAAACCGCAAGCTGAAGTGCGACCGGCGGCGAGTAGTTGGTTTCGATCATCAGCGCCAACGGCACCACGATGTGACCGACGATCACGATGACGAGGTAGGCCGGCAGATCGTCGGCGCGGTGGGGCGTAAAATCCTGTCCGCAAACCGAACAGCTATCGGCGGTTTTGAGGAAGGCGCGAAACAATTTGCCCTCGCCGCAGCGCGGGCAGCGGCCGCGAAAGCCGCGCTTCAAAGCCTGCCAGACGTCGCGCTTTTCCTTCAGTGCGGTTTCCTGGCTCCAGACCGTTGGAGGGGTGCTTACCGTTTCCATGACTTGCCTCTCTTCGATTTCTTCCCGGCCTTCGCTTTACCGGGCCGGCCTCGCTTTTCATGAGGGCTGCGGCCGGGATACGCCTTTGTCTTAGATGGTGCGCGGCGGCCGCGGACGGAAGTGTGACTTTCGGAAATCAGTTCGAACCGCAATGCGCCGGCTACTGGAGCAGCTTCTACCAGACGAACGTCGACAACGTCCCCAAGCCTGTGCATGGCTCCGCTGCGTGAGCCGATCAACGCGTGGCGCGTTTCGTCATAGTTGAAATATTCCTCGCCCAGCGAGCGGACCGGGATCAGCCCGTCGGCGCCGGTATCGGCCAGTTTTACGAACAAGCCAGCGCGGGTGACGCCGGAAATACGGCCCTGAAAGGTCGCGCCGATACGGTCGGCGAGAAAATGCGCAATCAGGCGATCGGCGGTCTCGCGCTCGGCCTTCATGGCGCGGCGCTCGGTAACCGAAATTTGCGCGGCGACTTCGCTTAAAGTTTCCGCCGTTTCGGTGTCCGGCAACGCGCCTTCGCCGAGCCCCAGCGCGCGGATCAGCGCGCGATGTACGATAAGGTCGGCGTATCGTCTGATTGGCGAAGTGAAATGAGCGTAGCGGCGCAAGTTAAGGCCGAAGTGACCGTAATTTTCCGAGGAATATTCGGCCTGCGCCTGCGAGCGCAGCACGACCTCATTCACCAGCGGCTCGGCATCGTGGCCTTTGACCTGGGCGAGCACGCGGTTGAAGACCGTGGGCCGCAAGGCGCCGGCTTTGGCGAACGGCAGATCTAGGGTTTTCAGGAATTCCTGCAATGCATGGACCTTCTCGAGCGTCGGTTCATCATGCACCCGATAGATCAGCGGCAGCGATTTCTTTTCAAGCATTTCGGCCGCGGCGACGTTGGCCAAAATCATGAACTCTTCGATCAATTTGTGCGCATCTAACCGTTCCGGCACGATGACGCGATCGACGGTGCCGTCGGCTTTCAACAGGATCTTGCGTTCAGGCAGATCGAGGTCGAGCGGATCGCGCTCGTCGCGGGCGCGCTTCACCGCGGCGTAGGCGGCATAGAGCGGCCTCAGGATCGGCGCGAGCAGGGGACCCGTGGTGTCGTCGGGATGGCCGTCCATCGCGGCCTGCGCCTGCGCGTAACTGAGCTTGGCGGCTGAGTGCATCAGGATGCGATGAAAGCTGTGCGAACGCTTGCGTCCGTCGGCTGCGATCACCATCCGCACCGCAAGCGCGCCGCGCGGCTCGCCCGGCACCAGCGAGCACAGATTGTTGGAGATGCGCTCGGGCAGCATCGGCACCACACGGTCGGGGAAATAGACCGAATTGCCGCGCATCAGCGCATCGTGGTCCAGCGCCGATCCCGGCCGGACGTAAAACGCGACATCGGCGATCGCGACGTTGACGATGAAACCGCCTTTGTTGTTCGGATCCGGATCAGACTCGGCATGGGCCGCGTCGTCGTGATCCTTGGCATCCGGGGGGTCGATGGTGACGAGCGGCACGTCGCGCCAGTCCTCGCGTCCCGTCAGGTTCGCGGGCTGGGCTTCCTCGGCCTCGCGCAGCGCATCTCTTGAGAAGGCTTGTGGAATGTCGTGGGCGTGGATCGCAATCAGGCTGATCGCCTTTTCCGTCGCCAGTGATCCCAGCCGCTCCTTGACCTTGCCGCTATTGAGGCCAAAGCCGCGTGAACGGACCAGATCGACGCTGACGAGGTCGCCATCTTCGGCACTGAGCGTGTCGGTTTTGGCAATGTTCAATTCGCGGCCGGCCTGCTTCTTGTCGACCGGGATCAGGCGTCCGCTGCCGTCGGTATTCTTGCGGAAGATTCCGAGCACGCGGGTCTTGCCGTGATCGATGACCTTGAGGATCCGCCCGCGATAGGCGACGCCGTCACGAACGCCGTCCTCGAGCTTTTCGACCCGCAACAGCACGCGGTCGCCGACACCTGCGGCGGTGCCGGGTTGTACCCGTCGCGGAATGTGGATGCGGATTTTTGGCGGCTCGCTGTTTTCGACCTCATCCCATTCGGCCGGAACGGCGATCAACTCGCCGTCGCTGTCGCGCTTCGTGATGTCGGCCAGCAAAGTGGCGGGCAGGGTTTCGGGCTCGCTGACTTCCTTGCCGCGCTTCTTGATGATGCCTTCGTTCGCGAGCTCGCGGAGCAATTGCTTCAGCGCGACGCGGTCGGCATTTTTGAGGCCGAACTCGCGAGCGATCTCCCGAGTCCCGATCTTGCCGGGATAGGCGCGGACGAAGGCGACGATGGCCTCGGTTGACGGAAAGCCGCTGTCGCGTTGCCGGGCCACTCTATCCGCTTGCCTTATCCACTTGTCTTATCCGCTTGCCTTGCCCGCACTCTTCTTGGCGGCGGGTTTGGCGGCCTTTGAAGCCGAGGTCTTTGAAACCGAAGTCTTGGCGGTTACCGGCGCGCGTGCCTTGGAGGTCGCTTCGGATTTCGGCTTGGCGGCCGATTTCTTGGCAGCCACCTTTTTCGCGGGCTTGGCCGCCGCCGCGTCCGCCCCGGACTTCTCAGCCTCAGACTTCTCAACCTTGGACTTCGCAGCCTTCTCTGGCTTTGCGGCTTTGGCCGGCTTGGCTGCTTTCCTGGCGCCGCGCTTGGAACCGCCGCCCTTGGCCGCACGCTCGTCGATCAGCGCAATCGCCTCAGGAAGTGTGATGGTGTCCGGCGTCTTGTCGCTCGGGATGGTCGCATTGATGCCGCCGGCCGTGACATAGGCGCCGTAGCGACCGTTCTTCACCGCGACCCCGCCGAGCGAGGGATGATCGCCCAACGGCTTGCCGGGATCGGCGCCAAACCGTCGTCCGCTCGGGCCCTTGGCCACCTTCTCGGCGATCAGCGTCACGGCACGATTGAGCCCGATGTCGAACACCTCGTCGCCGGCCTCGAGACTGGCATAGGTTTTCTCGTGTTTCACGAACGGCCCAAAGCGGCCGAGCCCTGCCGTGATCGGCTGGCCGCTCTCCGGATGCAGGCCGATCTCGCGCGGCAGCGACAACAGTTTTAACGCCAGGTCGAGCTCGATGTCGGATGGCGAGATGTTCTTCGGGATTCCGGCGCGCCTGGGCTTCTCGCCTTCCGCATAGTCTTTCTGTTCGCCGAGCTGGATATAGGGACCGAAGCGTCCGGCCTTCACGATCACATCGCGGCCGGTCTCGGGATCTTGACCGAGCACACGATCGGCGCTGGCTTCGCTGTCGGCGGCGAGCGGCCTTGTGTAGCGGCATTCCGGATAGTTGGTGCAGCCGACGAAGGCGCCGAATTTTCCGGCCTTGAGGTTGAGCTTGCCGGTGCCGCAGGTCGGACATTGCCGCGGGTCGCCGCCATCGGCGCGCGGTGCGTAGATGTGCGGGCCCAGCATGTCGTCGAGCGCATCGAGCACCTCGGCGACGCGCAGGTCCTTGATGTCGTTGACGGCGCCGATGAAGCCGCGCCAGAAATCGTGCAACACCTGCTGCCAGGAAATCTCGTTATTGGAGACACGGTCGAGCTGTTCTTCCAGCGCCGCCGTGAAATCATATTCGACATAGCGGGCAAAGAAGTTTTCCAGGAACGCGACCACGACGCGGCCCTTGTCCTCGCCATGCAGGCGCTTCTTCTCCAGCCGCACATAGCCGCGGTCCTTGAGCACCTGAAGGATCGAGGCATAGGTCGACGGACGGCCGATGCCGAGTTCTTCCATGCGTTTGACGAGCGAAGCTTCGGAAAAGCGCGGCGGCGGCTCGGTGAAATGCTGGGTGACGGCCAACTCGTGCTTCTTCAGCCCTTCGCCCTGGCTCATCGCGGGCAGGCGGCGGCTGTCCTCATCGTCGCCATCGTCGTCGCGGCCTTCCTGATAGAGTGCAAGGAAGCCGTCGAATTTGATGACTTGGCCGGTGGCGCGAAGTTCGAGCGTGCGCGCACCCGCTTTGGCCGTGATATCGACCGTGGTGCGCTCGAGTTCGGCCGATTCCATCTGGCTCGCGATCGTGCGGGTCCAGATCAACTCATAAAGCTTGGCCTGTTCCGGATCGAGCCGGCGGCGCATCTCAGCGGGCCGACGCGACAGGTCTGTGGGGCGGATCGCTTCGTGGGCTTCCTGCGCGTTCTTGGCCTTGGCCTGATACTGGCGCGGCGCATCCGGCACATAGGCGTTGCCGTAATCCTCGCCGATCACCTTGCGGGCCTGCGTGATGGCGGAGCCGTCGATCTGCACGCCGTCGGTTCGCATATAGGTGATGAGGCCGGTGGTTTCGCCGCCGATGTCGATGCCTTCATACAGCCGCTGCGCGATCCGCATCGTGTGCGCCGGCGCAAAGCCGAGCTTGCGGCTGGCTTCCTGTTGCAGCGTCGAGGTGGTGAAGGGAGCCTGCGGGTTGCGTCGCGCCGGCTTGGCTTCAACCGAGATCACCGTGAAGGTTGCTGTTTCCAGCGCTTTCTTGAAATCCTCGGCTTCCGCGCCCGTGCCGATATCGAGGCGCTGGATCTTCTTGCCGTCGGCCCCGACGAGACGCGCCTCGAACGTGTCGCCGCGCGCGGTCGCAAGTGTAGCCACCAGCGACCAGTATTCACGGGCGACGAATTTCTCGATCTCGAGTTCGCGGTCGCAGACCAGACGCAGCGCGACGGACTGCACGCGGCCGGCCGAGCGCGCGCCAGGCAATTTGCGCCACAGCACCGGCGAGAGCGTGAAGCCGACGAGATAATCCAGCGCCCGGCGCGCCATATAGGCGTCGACCAGCGCACCATCGATCTGGCGCGGATTCTTCATCGCCTCTGAGACGGCCTGCTTGGTGATAGCGTTGAACACCACGCGCTCGATCGTATGATCCTTCAGCGCGCGTTTTTCCTTCAGCACCTCCAGGACGTGCCAGGAGATCGCTTCGCCCTCGCGATCAGGGTCGGTCGCGAGAATAAGCTTGTCGGCGCCCTTCAGCGCCTTGGCGATATCGTTCAGCCGGCCAGCGGCCTTGGGGTCGACTTCCCAGATCATCTGGAAGTTGGCGTCCGGATCGACCGATCCATTCTTGGCGGGGAGGTCGCGGACATGGCCGAAAGACGCCAGCACCTCGTAGGAGGAGCCCAGATATTTGTTGATCGTCTTGGCCTTGGCCGGAGACTCCACAATGACGATATTCATGTCATTCCAATAGCTTACGGGAAAAATAAAGGCCGGTTCCGCGGGACTCGCGCCAGCCGTTTCGTCCCGAACATGGGTGGTGAGGGCGTCCCTGTCAAATCGACAGGCGTCGGAGGTACCGCTTTAGGTACCCAAGAAACGTCCAAAAAGTTGTAAAATACTATCTAGAAGTTGTGTTACTCCGGCGAGAAAGCCGCCCACAGACTTGTATTGGTCGCCGCAGAACGCGGTCCGTTCACGCCGTCGCAGGCCGCGCGCGTTTAGCGGTCGGCCGCGGCTTCAAGGTGATGTCGCCGAGGCCAAGCAACCGGCCGTCGCGGGCGTGCAGCTCGAGCTTTTTTACCGGCCGGCCGCTCTCGCGATCGACCATAAGGGTCGCGATCTCCTCCGGCGTCTCGTCGAACTCCTCGGTCCATTGCCGGAGCGCGACGATGATCGGGAAAATTCCGCGTCCCTTCGGGGTCAGTACATATTCCTGGTAGGCGCTGCCGTCTGAAGCCGGCGCCAGTTCGAGGATGCCGCGCTCGACCAGCGCGCGCAGCCGCACCGTCAGGATGTTCTTGGCCAGCCCAAGGCTTTTCTGAAACTCACCGAAGCGGCGATAGCCCAGCAGCGCATCGCGGATGATCAGAAGTGACCACCAGTCGCCGATCGCATCCAGCGAACGGGCGATCGGGCAGTCCGCATGGGCGAGGCTTGTGCGTTTCACCATGGCTGATCTCCGGAACCGCCGCCTGCCGGCAAAGAGCCGGTCACAGCGTTGTGTAGTTGCAATATTAAACCATCCGCTTTATGTGCGCAACATAGTTTAATAATGCAACTACATCAGGAGACGGTCATGGCTAACAGGCTCGCGAACAAGACGGCGTTGATCACCGGCGGCAACAGCGGCATCGGGCTTGCGACGGCAAAGCTGTTCGTGGCCGAAGGCGCCCGCGTCATTATTACCGGCCGCAACAAGGAGACACTTGACGCCGCCGCCAGGGAACTCGGGCCGAATGCGTTCGCGGTGGTCGCCGATGCCACTGACGTCGCCGCGACGGAGGCCGCGATCAAGAAGGGGGTCGAGAAGCTCGGCAAGCTCGACATCGTGTTTGCCAATGCCGGAATTCCCGGCGGCACGCCGATCGGCGGCACCACGCTTGCAGCTTTCGAAAACGTCATCCGGACCAATCTCACCGCGGTCTTCTTCACGGTGCAGGCCGCAGTCGCGCAGATGAATGACGGCGGCTCGATCATCCTCAACGGTTCGGTGATCTCTAGGCTCGGCAATCCCGGCTATTCGGCTTACGCAGCCACCAAGGCCGGCGTGACCGCGATGGCGCGGGTGATGGTATCGGAATTGTCGCCGCGCAATATTCGCGTCAATGTCGTCGCGCCCGGTGCGATCCGAACCCCGATCTGGGGACCGGCGACCGCAACGCCAGAGGCCGAGAAGGTGTTTGAAAAACGGATCGGCCTCACTACGCCTCTGGGACGGATCGGCGAACCCGATCACATCGCCAAAACCGTGTTGTTCCTGGCATCCGACGATGCGGCCCATGTCCAGGGCCAGGAAATCTTTGTCGATGGAGGAGCGACCAGTTCGCCCGCGGGTGCGCCGATCTATCGCGGCTAATTCGCAAGGTCTTTTGAGAGAGCCTGCTGCCGCGAAGGCGGCGGGCTCTCTCTCTTTTTAAAAGAATAGCGCTTTTTAAGCTGCGTGCAGATCGGTGACGGCTTGCAGCGCGCCGGCGACCGCCTTTTCGCGGTGCTCGGGACCCACCTGGATTCCCTCGGCCAAAATAAACTCGAGCTTCGTCACGCCGATAAAGCCGAAGATGCCGCGCAAATAGGATTCAAGGTGTTCGAGCGCGGCAGCCGGCGTGCCCGGGCCATAAAACCCGCCGCGCGAGATCGCGACGATGACGCGCTTGTCGCCGGCCAATCCCTTTGGTCCCTGCGCATCGTATTTGAAGGTCTTGCCGGCCACGACAATGCGGTCGATCCAGGCCTTGAGTTGGCTCGGAAGGGTAAAGTTGTACATCGGCGCGCCCAACACCACGGTGTCGGCCGCCAAAAACTCCTCCAGCACGGCTTGGCCGGCGGCGAGTTCCTGCGCCAGCGCCGCATCCGGGTTGGTCGCGCCTTGCGCGGCCGCGAGATGCGCGCCGGAAAGGTGTGTAAGCGGTGTCGCGCTCAGGTCACGGTAGGTCATCTGGATGTCGGGCGTTGTCTGGCGCAGCCGGTCGACAATCGCCGCCGACAATTGCCGGCTGACCGAATGGGGGCCGAGGACGCTGGAATCGATGTGGAGCAGTTTTTTCATGGAGGTCACCCTTGGTATTGGTTTGTAACTGACGCTATATGAGTGACTGCCGTAAAACCCCGCAAGAACGCACTTTTTTGAGCCCAGGGCACATCTTTGAACTTAAGGCACATCCTTGAAACCAGAGAACACCAGAGTTCCTGTCCTTCCGCCTGCGCCGGACCCGCAGCACGCCGACTGCCGAAACGTCGCGTCGGTGCTGGCGCGCGTCGGCGATAAATGGAGCGTCTTCGTCATCATGATGCTGTTCGACGGCCCAAAACGCTTCAACGAGATCAAGCGCCTGATCAACGGCATCTCGCAGCGCATGCTGACGCTGACCTTGCGCGGACTGGAG
>DATHPL010000030.1:0-2973 GCA_035483915.1 Bradyrhizobium sp. | reverse complement strand
TTTCATTCGCGCGCCATTTCCCGGCGACAAATTGCCGGTGCTGATCTGCATGGGCGGACTGGATTCGATCAAGGACGAGATGTGGTTCATGCAGGCCCATGGCTGCCTGCAACGTGGCATTTCCGTGCTGATGATCGACGGTCCAGGGCAGGGCGGCACGCTGCGGCGGCACAAGATCGCGACCCGGCACGACAGCGAAGTGCCGATCGGCAAATGCATCGACTGGCTGGAAAAACGTAGCGACGTCGACACCAAGCGGATCGCGGTGTGCGGTTCCAGCATGGGCGGCTATTACGCCGCGCGCGCTGCCTGCTACGAACATCGGCTGGCGGCCGCCATTTCGCACGGCGCGATCTGGTCGGTTCATGACATGTGGAGCACCAAGGGCGACGATTTCGGCCTTGCCATGCATATAAGATGGGTGTTCGGCGCCAAGTCGATGCGCGAGGCCCATGCGTTGATGAAGCCGTTCACACTTCAAGGGCATCTGGAGCACATGCGCTGTCCGTACCTGGTGCTGCATGGCGGCCACGACGTGCTGACCGTCACCGCGGCGCGAAGCACCTACGATTACGCCAAGGCCCACGGCGTCGATGCGACGCTGCGTGTTCTGGATCCTGAAGAGACCGGCGCCGAACACTGCCAGCACGACAATCCGACCATTGGTCAGGAAGTGCTGGCCGACTGGCTGGCCGATCGCTTCGGTATCGATCAGCGTGCGCTGCTGAAAACGTCCATCAATCCTTTGGTATGATGGCGCTCGAAAGGCTTGCCCCGCGCCAGCCTAACGCCGCATGATCTCGCTGTTTTCTTAAATCGAACCAAGAGTAGCCGCCATGACCGGTCCCATGCTCCCGCGCGAACGTTCCGATTATTCCGCCATCGTCGACCGTCCGCCGCTGAAATTACCCGGCGGCGCGCGCATGATTGTCTGGACCATCGTCAATCTGGAAGTGTGGGATATTTCCAAGCCGATGGCGCGGCAGGTGCTGCCGGCGCCGACCGGCGTTCCCTTGCTGCCGGACGTGCCGAACTGGAGCTGGCACGAATATGGCATGCGAGTCGGCGTATGGCGGTTCTTCGATCTCTACAAAAAACACGGCATCGCACCGACGCTTTCGATCAATGCGCGGGTCTGCGAGGACTATCCGCGTGTGGCACAGCAGGCCAAGGACGCGGGTTGGGAATTCATGGGCCATGCCTATGAACAGGGGCCGATTCATAAAGAGACCGACCAGAAAGCCATGATCGCGCGCTCAATGGGGGTGATCGAGAAATTCACCGGCAAGCGGCCGGTCGGCTGGCTCGGGCCTGGCCTGACACAGACGCTGGAGACGCCTGAACTTCTGGCGGAAGCCGGCGTCAAATATATCGGCGACTGGGTCTATGACGACGAGCCGACGGTGATCCGCACCGAGAAGGGCCCGCTGGTGACGCTGCCTTATACGGTCGAGCTGAATGACATTCCGATGATGCTGGTGCAGCATCATGACAGCGATCACCTGCTCCGGCGCTCCATCGACAGCTTCGATCGCCTCTACGCGGAAAGCAAGGATCGCCCGAAAATCATGTCGATCGCGATCCACCCCTACATTTCCGGCCAGCCGTTCCGCATAAAATATCTCGAGCAGATCTACGACTACGTGAATAAGCACGAAGGCGTGGTGCACTGGAACGGCGAGCAGATCCTGAACTGGTATCAGGGCCAAAGGGCATGAGCGCTCCGCACGCGCTGCCGACGGTAGCTGCGACCGAAGCCGCGGTCGCTGGCGGCGGCACTTTTCCGGTTCGCCGCATCTATTGCGTCGGCCGCAACTATCTCGACCACATCAGGGAAATGAAGGAAGCCGACGAGCGCGATCCGCCGTTCTTCTTCCAGAAGCCCCGCGATGCCCTCGTGCTGGACGGCGCGCGCGTTCCGTATCCGCCGTTCACGTCTGATTTCCAGTTCGAGGTCGAACTGGTCGTCGCGCTCGGCAAGGGCGGACGCGACATTGCCGTCGATGTGGCCAATCACCTGATCTGGGGCTATGCGGTCGGCATCGATCTAACGCGCCGTGACCGCCAGCGCGACGCCCGCGACCTGCGTCTGCCGTGGGAAGTTGGCAAGAGTTTCGACGCCTCGGCGCCGTGCGGGCCGATCGCGCTGGTGCGCGATCCCAGTCACTTTGAACATTGCGCGATCACACTTGCCGTCAACGGCGTCGAGCGTCAGCGTGGCGACATTGGCCAGATGATCTGGAACATCCCGGAAGTGATCGCGCAATTGTCGAAGCAAGTCACATTGGAAGCCGGCGACTTGATCTATACCGGTACGCCTGCGGGCGTCGGTCCTGTCCTGCCCGGCGATCTGATCACGGCCCATATCGACGGATTGCCGTCGCTCACCATCACCATTACGCCACCAGAGGCTTAAACGATGCTGCCCACCGAACGCATTTCCTATTCCCCGATTACCGAGCGCCCCGCGCTGAAACTGCCCGATGGCAAGCGCATGGCGGTGTGGGTGATCGTCAATGTCGAGGAGTGGGATGCTAACCAGCCGATGCCGCGCACGGTATTGACGCCGCCGGCCGGCGGTTCGCCGTCGCCCGACATTCCGAACTGGGCCTGGCACGAATACGGCAACCGCGTCGGCTTCTGGCGCCTGCTCAAGATCTTCGACGATTTCAAAATTCCGGCCGCGCTTGCCATCAATGGATCGGCGCTCGCGGCGTACCCCGCGATCGTCAATGCCGCGAAGGAACGCGACTGGGAATTCATGGGTCACGGCTTTACCCAGCGCAACATGCAGAAGGTCGAGAACGAGCGCGAGGATATCCGCAAGACCGCCGACGTCATTGCGAACGCGACCGGCAAACGTCCGCGTGGCTGGCTCGGCCCCGGTCTCACCGAGACCTGGGAGACGCCGGACCTCCTGAAGCAGGAAGGTTATGACTATGTCGCCGATTGGGTGCTCGACGACCAGCCGGT
>DATHPL010000029.1:0-2766 GCA_035483915.1 Bradyrhizobium sp. | reverse complement strand
ATGCCGAACTGATCGGGCCCCAGCGTTTCGCAGTAGATATTCGGACGTTCACTCGCCTGAAGCATCGGGAGCCTTCTTGATCTGGTCGGCGAACAGCATCTCGTGAATTTCGCGCCCCAAGGCGGCGGCTTCGTTGGAATTTTCCTCGCCGCGCGGCACGCTGTTGATTTCGGCCTTCACCTGGCCCGGATGCGGCGACAGCAGCAGAATGCGGTTACCGAGCTTGATCGCTTCGGGAATCGAGTGGGTGACGAACAGCACGGTGAAACGGGTTTCGTCCCACAGCGACAGCAGTTCGTCCTGCATGCGGGATCGCGTCAACGCGTCGAGCGCTGCGAACGGTTCGTCCATCAAGAGAATATCCGGCTCCATCGCCATCCCGCGCGCGATCGCGACGCGTTGTTTCATGCCGCCGGATAGCATGTGCGGATAGCTATGCGCGAAATCGGCGAGCTTGACCTTTTCGAGATACTGCATCGCGCGGTCGGTCGCCGCCTTGCCGCGCAACGCTCCGGTGGTCTTGAGCGGAAAGGTGACGTTCTCGAGAACTGTTTTCCACGGCAGCAACTGGTCGAACTCCTGGAACACCATCATCCGGTCGGGGCCGGGACTCGTGACCGGCTTACCCTTCAAGGTGATCTCGCCTTCGGTCGGAGTGAGATAGCCGCCGACGGCCTTGAGCAAGGTCGACTTGCCGCAACCGGAGGGGCCGACCACGACGAAGCGATCGCCTTGCAGCACGCTGAAACTGACGCGATAGGTCGCGGTGATCAGGTGGGCTTGGGTCTTGTAGCGCATGGTCACGCCGCGGACATCGAGCAGCGGCCGACCGGCCTCGCTATCAGGCACGGCGCGGCCACGCGGCGCCGGTGACGCCGGTTTCATTCTTGCCGTTTCCGGGGCCGTCTTTGACGCGAGTGCTGGTCCACCCGTCATCCGCTATCCTCCCGAGGGTCGCTTATTTTTTGTAGAGATTTGAGTACTAGCTCATAACTGTCCAATAACAATTTGGCCAGTTTCTATAACCCTGTCTATTGGGTTGGCTCGGCGGCGATCACGCGGCCGAGATGGCCGACGAATTCGTTCATGATTTTCGACTGTGGCGCGGTCTTGTGCCGGATCAGCAGGGTTTTGACGTCGATGCGCGGCTTCAGCGGCCGCGTCACGACGCCGGGCAAGCCCATCGATGCCACCAGCAACGGTTCCACCAGTGCGACGCCGGCGCCGTGGCGCGCCAGCATGATACCGGTCAGCGACAGGCTCACCTGCGCCACAATATTTGGCACAATCCCGGCAGCACTCAGCGCGCGATCGACATAGATGCGTGACAGCGCCTGCGGCAAATAAGTGATGATCGAATAGGGTTCCAGGTCGCGCACCGCGACTTCCTTGCGGCGGGCCAGCGGATGGCCGGCTGCCATCACGCAGGCGATGCCGGTGCGCATCAACACTTTGGTTTCGACTTCGGAGCTAACGACCGGCTCATAAGCGATCCCCAATTCGACCTCGCGGTGGACGACCCGGTCGAGCACCTGCGGCGAAGTCAGCGATTGCAGCGCGACCCGTACATTGGGCCGCTCGACGACGAAGGTCGCCACCGCCTTGGCGAGATACCCATTGGCAATCGGGAATGCGGCCGCAACCGACAGCGTTCCGAGGCGGCCGCCGACCAGGTCTTGCGTCAGGGCGTTGACCGCGTCGACCCGGCCGAAAATCGCGTCGATTTCCGGAAATATCGCCTTGGCTTCGGCCGTCGGCTGCAACCGGCCCGATACGCGGGCGAACAGCTTCATCTTGAGCTGGCCTTCGCAGTGCTTGAGGATGGCCGAGACCGCCGGCTGCGTGACGTTGAGTGCGCGCGCAGCCCCGGTCACCGAGCCGGTCCGCATAATGGCGTGGAAGACCTCCATATGCCGCAAGTTCATGGTGTTCGAAGGCTTTTGCAGTTGAACTGAACGGACATAAGCAGAGCTTATGGACTATGCCAAGGTCCTGATTGGACGCGGCCGAGCTCTCGCGCCCAAACTCGCCGTTAAAATAGAAAATAACACGAGGAAACGCCCCCATGAGCTCGAAGGACACGGTGCGTGTCGGCTCCGGCGCGGGAACATCTGACGACCGGATGCTGCCCGCACTGGAACTGGCCGAACGGGGCGATATCGACTACCTCGTCTTCGAGTGTCTCGCCGAACGAACCGTGTCGCGGGAAAACCTGTCGCGCAGCAAGGATCCCGAGCAGGGCTATGCGCCCTCGCTGCATGCGCGCCTGCGGATGGTGCTGCCGGCCTGCATGAAAAAGAAAATCCGTATCGTCAGCAATATGGGCGCGGCCAATCCGGTGGGTGGCGCCCGCGCGGCGCGGAAGGAAGCCGCCGACCTCGGTCTCGGCGACGTTGCGGTTGCGGTCGTGCTCGGCGACGACGTCTCGAGCCTGGTCAAGCACAAGGGTGAGCTACGGCTGATCGAAAACGGCGAGCCGCTGGAATCGATCCTGCCGAAGATGATTTCTGCGAACGCTTATCTCGGCGCCGATGTGGTGTGCGAAGCGCTCAATACCGGCGCGCCGATCGTGCTGTCCGGCCGCGTCGCCGATCCGTCGCTATTTCTTGCGCCGATGATGCACGAGTTCGGCTGGGCCTATGACGATCTGCCGAAGATCGCGCAAGGCACCGCGGCCGGCCATTTGCTCGAATGCACGGCGTCGGTGACCGGCGGCTGCTTTGGCTGGCCCGGCAAGAAGGACGTGCCGGATCTGGCCCGCAACGG
>DATHPL010000028.1:0-2272 GCA_035483915.1 Bradyrhizobium sp. | reverse complement strand
ACAACCCGCCAACGAAAAAGCGCCGGTAAACCGGCGCTTTTTAATCTCTCAGTCCGAACTCGGATCGGTTACTGCACCGAGCCCATATTGGTCGAGCCGAGCGCCATCTGCGACGAGCCGAACGGCGTATCGCCGTGATGTGGCGCGAGCACGACGACGATGGTGCCGACCTTGGCGCGGTTATACAGATCGATCACGTCCTCGTTGGTCATGCGGATGCAACCGGAGGAGATCGACTGGCCGATATATTCCGGCTGATTGGTGCCGTGAATCCGGAACAGGGTGTCCTTACCGCCCGAATACAGATACATCGCGCGCGAACCCATCGGATTGTCCGGGCCCGGCGGCACGAACGTGGGAACGCCGAGACGCTCGATCTCGCCCTTAGTCGGATGCCAAGCCGGCCATTCGGTCATGCTGCCGATCTTGGCAATACCTGACCACGCCATGGCCTCTTCGCCGACGGTGATGCCGTAGCGGATCGCCTTGCCGTCGTTCTGCACGTAATAGAGGTAGTGATTGTCGGAATCGACCACGATCGAGCCGGGCGCTTCCTTGCGATGATATTCGACGATGGCGCGGCGGAAATTCTCCGGCGGCTGCACATTCTCGTACCGAACCTTCGCCAGCAGTTCCTTGTCGTGCTGCTTGAATGCGCCGGTGTTGGTCGCCTCATAGTTGGCCGTTTCCATGCAACCCGAGAGCAACAGGCCGGCGGCTGTGACAGCCATTGCCAATTTCAGCGACGTCAGTTTCAACGACATTTTGGATTTCCAATCGAAAGCGACTTGTTCGAAGCGCGGGGTTTTTATCCCGCCACGACTCCACCTTCACTTCCCACATTATCGCCGAAATTGACAATAATTCCAGAGCTGGAATGGTTGTCCTGCGCTGCGGCAGGCCGCCTGTGTCTTTTTTGCCGCAAGTGCTTGAGCAGCCGGGCATTCTCCGGCAATAACAAGTCCGGCCGGCCAGATCATCGCCATTCTCCTGCCACGGGGGCGCCGCAAACGGCCAGCGGTTCACCGGATTGTCAGGAAAGGTCTGTCAAACTCGAATTCCTGGGCAGTTCCGACATTCGCATCCGAACCGACGTGTTTCTGCGAGACGTTGGAACTGCGCCACTGGTTAAAGTTGTGTTTCAAGTCCGGAGCCGTCCATGTTCTCGGTGTTTGTCCCCAGCGAATCTTCCCTGAAGAAGGCCACCATTAGCGATTTGGGCAACTTGCCGGAGGCAGCGGTCTGGATCGATCTGGTGAAGCCGACCTCCGCCGAGGACAAGGCCGTGGAGCGGCTGGCCGGAATCGCCGTTCCGACCCGGGAAGACATGCAGGAAATCGAGATTTCCAGCCGTCTCTATATCGAAAACGGCGCGCGTTATATGACCTCCACCCTGATGTGCGCGGCAGACACGGAAAATCCCCGTACCACCGCCGTCACCTTCATCCTGGCCAGTCATCGGCTGGTCACCGTGCGCTACGACGAACCGAGGCCGTTCGTGCTGGTGGAAAACAAGCTGGCGCGCAATTGCCCCGCTGGCATTACCGGCGAAATGGTGCTGATGGAGCTTCTGGACGCGGTGATTGATCGCAACGCCGACATCCTGGAGCGCGCCGGCAACGAGATGGACGCAATCAGCCACCAGATTTTCGAACCTGAGGGAGCGGCGCGCACCGGGCACGCCAAACGCTATTCCGATATCCTGATCGCGATCGGCCGCAAGGGCGACCTGACCTCCAAGGTGCGGGAGAGCCTGGTCTCGATCGGCCGCGTCGTCACCTTTGTGACGGCCTCCGTCGACGGCGTGAAATGGTCAAAGGACATGCGTGAGCAGCTCAAGACGATGCAGCGCGACGTGGCTTCGCTGACCGATCACGCCTCCTACCTTTCCAACAAGATCACCTTCATCCTCGATGCGATGCTCGGTGTCGTCAATCTGGAACAAAACAACATCATCAAACTGTTTTCGGTGATGGCGGTGGTGTTGATGCCGCCGACCCTGATCGCCTCGATCTACGGCATGAATTTCAAGGTGATGCCGGAACTGGAATGGCAGCACGGCTATCCCCTGGCGGTGCTGATGATGGTGGCCGCGGCGGTGGCGCCCTACATGTATTTCCGGTGGAAGAAATGGCTGTAAATCGGCCGGTTCCACCCGGTGATCGAGGTTAAAAAAGTACCCGAAACTCCCGGACTTCTCCTCTCAATCGCTCCGCTAAAATTTGAGCGGAGGACTGAACGTTTGCGCGACGGCTTTCTGTCATAACGTCGG
>DATHPL010000027.1:0-4996 GCA_035483915.1 Bradyrhizobium sp. | reverse complement strand
GGGCAACTCGCCGGCGGCCTCGGATGGCTCACGATCTCCGGCGAAGACGCACCCGATCTCGTGACCGCCGCGCCATTACCTCCCTCGCAGCTGATCCGCGCAAAGATCGAGGTGGTGTTGCTGGTGATCGGCGTCTTGTTCGCGCCGCTCGTGATGGCGCTGCTGTTTGCCTCGCCGCAACAGGCCGCTGTCACTGCGGCGGGTATCATCGTCGCGGCCGTCTCCGCCACCGCGATCCAGCTCTGGTTCCGCGTGCAGGTCCGCCGTAGCCAATTCCGCCGCCGCCAGACCTCATCGCGGCTTGCGACTTTCGCGGAAGCCTTTTCGTCGATCGGATGGGCGGCAACCACAGCGTTAGTGCTTTCGCTGCCCATGGCTGCGCTGATCACGGGATTGATGACCATGGCCATCCTGGCCGCGACCTGGAAGTGCAGCCCGCGGCGGGATTGAAGCGTTTTCAAGCGAAGTGGGCACCGATTCGCGTGAAGAAAACGCGTCAAAACAAAAATTAGAGTACGGCTCTGGTCCCATCAAAACAAGGCTCCGCCGCTCTACGTCTTGATCAGCTCCATCACCGCCGCCGCAAAGGCTTCCGGCTCCTCCTGCGGCAGGTTGTGGCCGGCATGCGGGACCACGTGATGGGCGCGGCGGTTGCTGAATTTCGCCGCAGACGACGAACCATCGGTTGGTGGGGCAACACCATCCGCATCGCCATCGAGCGTGATCGCGGGGACCGTGATCACCGGCTGCGCCGCCAGACGCCGTTCGAGCTCGGCATAGCGCGGATCGCCATCCGCGAGGCCGTAGCGATGGCGATAGCTGTGAATCACCACATCGACATAGTCGGGATTGTCGAAAGCCTGTGCGGTCCGCTCGAAGGTCGCATCGTCGAAGTGCCAGTTCGGCGACCACTGCCGCCACAGGATCTTCGCAATCTCGCGGCGGTTGGCAGCCAGCCCCGTCCGGCCGCGTTCGATCTGGAAATAATATTGATACCAGTACGCGACCTCGTGCATTGGCATCGCCGGAATCATCGCGCGCGCGATGTTCTGAATCAGGTAGCCATTCACAGTTACGAGCCCCACGCAGCGGTCCGGCCACAGCGCCGCGCCGACGCACGCGGCACGGCCACCCCAATCATAGCCTGCAAAGATCGCGCGCTTTATGCCGAGCGCATCGATCAGTGCGATCAGGTCGGCACCGACCGCGGCCTGCTCGCCCGAGCGCGGGGTTTTGGAATCGAGAAAACGGGTTGGGCCGTAGCCACGCACATAAGGAACGATGACGCGGCAGCCTTTGGCGGCTAACAGCGGGGCGACATCCACATAAGAGTGAATATCGTAGGGAAAGCCATGCAAAAGCACGACGGCCGGGCCGTCGGCGGGCCCTTCCTCATAATAGGCAATATTGAGGACGCCGGCCTCGACCGAACGAAGCGGCTCCAGACGATACAATGAAGCCGCGGTTTGTGCCGACCCGCTGTCGGCTGCGCCTGCCTGAGCCAACTCCATGGCAAAACCTCCGGTTACGGCCGCTCCGAGCAACAGCATTTGACGACGGCGGCGATCGATGGACTCTAACATCGGGACTCCCGTATCGGCACCTGACTGTGGCGCTGCCGTAGAGTCTAACTGGAAACTGCGACAAGCCGTCATTCAAATCGTCGCGCCATAACCTGCGGTGTCAGCCCAGACATGCGCGATCGCCACCATGACGGCTCGCGAATTCGGCGATAGACTGAGACCTTCCGAAAAAAAGTCCGGTTGCATGCCCCTCATGTTGCGAGTTGCTGCCCTCGTCCTTGGTCTCTTGGGCCTTCCGATCTCGACGGCGGCCGCACAGGACACCCCGCGCGGCAGCGAATGCCTCGCCATGGCGCAAGGCCCGCCCCGCGTCACGCCGGTGTCGCTGCGCCGGATGTCGGCGAAAGCCGAAGACGTCACGATCACCTATGCTGGCCACTCGACTTATTATATCGACACGCCCGGCGGCGTACGGATCGCCACCGATTTCAGCGGCGTCTACACCACGGGTCGCCTGCCCGACGTCGTCACGATGAACCGGGCCCACAGCACGCACTACACATTATTTCCCGACCCGCGCATTCCCCATGTCCTGCACGGCTGGAATGACGACGGCAGTCCGGCGCGGATCAACGAGCGCATCGGTGACGTTCTTATCCGCAACGTGACCACCGATATTCGCCGCTACTTCATGGACGACTCCAGCGGAGAGATGATCAAGGATGGCAACTCGATCTTCATCTTCGAGGTCGCCGGCCTCTGCATCGGCCATCTCGGCCACCTGCATCATAAGCTCGACGACAGCCATTTCGCGGCGATCGGGCGGCTCGATATCGTGATGGTGCCGATCGACGGCGCCTACACCATGTCGCTGGATGGCGTGTCCGAGATTACACGGCGCCTGCGCGCCTCGGTGGTGTTGCCAATGCACCGCTTCGCAACGCCGCTCGACGAGTTCATGCGCAAGATCGGCCAACAGTTCGAAATCGACGAGCGGACCGAACGCAGCCTGACGATATCACGGGATTCTTTGCCTGCGGCGCCGACCGTCATCATTCTTCGCGGCGTCTAGTCCACTGGGCATCTAGACCAGCCAATAAAATATCGGGGGAGGAAGTTCATGGTCGCCAGCACATTGCCATCTACCAAGACCGGCCTCTATGCCGATCCACGGCCGGACTGGCTTGCCTTGCACGAAGAGCGAGTGCTCGACCCGGCCCGGCCCATCGTCGACCCTCATCATCATTTGTGGGACCGGGGCGGCCAACGCTACCTGCTCGACGACCTCACCTCCGACATCGCCTCCGGCCACAACGTCATCGCAACCGTCTATGTCGAGGCGCGCTCGATGTACCGCGCGAAGGGACCGGAAGCGCTTCGTCCCGTGGGCGAGGTTGAATTCGCCAATGGCGCAGCAGCGATGAGCGCAAGCGGCGGCTATGGCCCCGCCGTCGTCTGCGCCGGCATTGTCGGGCACGTCAATCTCCTGTCGGGGGACGACGCCCGCTCGGTGTTAGAGGCCGAAATATCGGCGGGCCAGGGCCGCTTCCGCGGCATCCGCCACTCGTCGGCCTGGGATGCAGACCCCGGCGTCGCCCATATGTATGCGACACGACCGAAAGGATTGTTGCTCGATCCGACATTCCGCAAAGGCTTTGCCTGTCTGGCGCCGCTTGGCCTGAGTTTCGATGCGTGGCTGTTTCATCCGCAGATCGGCGAACTCACCGACCTCGCTTGCGCCTTTCCGGATACGCAAATCGTGCTCGACCACTGCGGCGGGCCCGCCGGCACCGGCCAATATGCCGGGCGACGCGATGAAATTTTTGCGACCTGGAAAACGTCGATTCGCGAAATCGCCAAATGCCCCAATGTCGTGGTGAAGCTTGGCGGGCTGGCGATGTGCCTGCTCGGTTATGATTTTCATCAGCGTCCGATGCCGCCGTCCTCGGAAGAGCTGGCCACTGCCTGGCGGCCTTATATCGAAACTTGCATCGAGGCGTTCGGCGTCGACCGCGCGATGTTCGAGAGCAATTTCCCGCCGGACAAAGGCCAGTGCAGCTATCAGGTGATCTTCAATGCGTTCAAACGCATCGCGGCTTCCATGAGCGAGACGGAGAAAGACGCGCTGTTTTCGAAGACGGCGATGAAGGTCTATCGGCTGGAGCTTGCCTGACCTTCTCAGGTCGAGGCCAGGCCCGGCGCCACGCGCTTCTCCGACAGAAACACGACGCGCTTGATCTTGTTGAACGCCCGCGCCACGAAAGCCAGCACCATCGGCTGGGTGGTCCGGCAGAAGGCGAGCTTGCGAACACGGCCCTCGACATGCCACCTGGCGTGCGCACCGTTCCTGAAGAAGATCACGTCGCCCGGGCCGTAGCGGGTCGAGCGCATCGTGTCGTTTTCGAGCACGATCGAGCCCTCAAGAATCATGATGGTTTCGTCGAAATCGTAGTACCAGTTGAACTTGCCTTCGCTGCACTCCCAAACGATGGTCGTGGCGAGGCCATCGGCGCTCTTTGAGAGTACGCTCCACTGCGCGACCGGATTGCCTTCGATGATCCAGGACGGCTCGATCGGCTTCGGCGTCAGGTTGACAACGAGGTTGGTCGTTTCGATCAATGCCATCTCTCGCGCCCCTCGAAAATATTCAGAAAACCCGATTAAAATGCGTCGGGCTTCAGCCCGGCGATATCCGGCGCCAAGCTAATAACAATCTTTTAAGCTTTCCTTATCGGATTCAGTAACAACCGCGCCCGTCGTCATCCGGGCGCGGTCTTGCGAGACGTTCAGGCCCACTCGCCCTTACGGAATACCGGCACACGGCGGCCATCGGCATAAAGCCCATCGATATCGATCTGGCCTGAACCGATCATCCAGTCGATGTGGATCAGGCTGGAATTGCCGCCTTGCGCCATGATCTGCTCCGGCGTCAACTTCGTGCCGTCGACAAAGCACTTCGAATAGCACTGGCCGAGCGCAATGTGGCAGGCGGCATTCTCGTCGAACAGGGTATTGAAGAACAACAACCCGCTGTGTGAGATCGGAGACGAATGCGGCACCAGCGCCACCTCACCGAGACGGCGGGCGCCTTCATCGGTATCGAGGACCTTGTTGAGAACTTCCTCGCCTCGCGTCGCCTTTGCCTCGACAATGCGGCCTTCCTCGAAACGCACCGCGATGCCTTCGATCAGCGAGCCCTGATATGACAGTGGCTTGGTGCTGACGACGTGACCGTGGACCCGCTTGGCATGCGGCGTGGTGAAAACTTCTTCCGTCGGAATATTCGCATTGCAGGTGATGCCGTTCTTGGCCGTGGAGCCGCCGCCCTGCCATTCATGCCCGTCGGCAAGACCGACCGTGAGGTCGGTGCCGGGTCCGGAAAAATGCAGCGCGCCGAATCGCTGCCCGTTCAGCCACTCCCTTCGGCCGCGCAATATCTCGTTGTGAGCGTGCCAGGCCGCAACCGCATCATC
>DATHPL010000026.1:0-12203 GCA_035483915.1 Bradyrhizobium sp. | reverse complement strand
GCCTCCTCGCGGTATTTTTGTGCGGTGTCTTGGACATAGGCGATGGCATCCTTGCATCCAGCCGCCATCTTCTCCGCGCGGTTCACACAATCAATAAGCGTTGTACCCATCGCCTCAAGAGCTTTAACAGCGTCCTCATATTGGGCGGTCACCGCTTCGGCACTGAGTTTACCAATCTGATCAACATCGGGGTGATGCTCAAGATACGGAGGCATCGGGGACGATGGCGTTCGGACTTTAGGCGGCGCTACAAAACCAATCGCACGATGATCCGTTAGCGGCGCCCTTTTCGTCGGCGCGACACGCTCGACATCGACCAACTCCAAAGCAGCTTCAACAGTTGTAGTGGAATGCATCATGACTAAAAGACTCCTTTAGCTGTGAACTACTTACGCTGTACGGAGCACCTGAACGCGACCGATACAGACCGTTTGGGTCTGCAACCCCGCCGCGCGCCGAGTTATTGACGGCGCGCTGGGTCTGACCAAAGCCTCTTGGCGTGGGAGGCTTGGCGCAATAGACGTGAGGCTGATTCGTGGCGAAACCCGGACTGCAGGCACAAACCCCCGGCTTCCGGGGTTTTGTCACCACCCACGCGCGCTGGCGCAATTGACCTACCATCGCGGTCCAGGAGCGCCAGCAGTGGACTCGTCGGTAACGTCCGGATCGAGCAGAGCGCCGACTACAACGTCATCTGCAAGCTTGCCATGAATGTTCGCGGCGTTCCAAGGTAGGCGGTGTTGGCACCGGGACTTCCTACGATGTTGCCGTCGGCGATCGACGAATAGTAGAACACATTGCCGATATTCAGCACCTGGAAGCGCGCTGTGATGATGTGCTTGTCGACTGTTGTCGAATAGCGAACACCCGCGTCGAATGTCGCGTAAGACGGCGCAAAAGAGTTGTTGAGATTGGTGGCTGCACGCTCGCCTTCGGCGTGAACGCCGCCGGTTAGCGCAAATCCGTGCCAAGCGAACGGATGATAGTCGAGTGCGACGTCGGTTTTGAAGAGCGGAACGCCGACGACCAATCGGCCGTTCGTCGTAGCCAGTCCGGTATTCTCCAATCTCGCGTCGATGTAACTTATGCCGCCAAACACTGATAGGTCCTGGTAAATCGCGCCCTGCAGAAACAATTCAGCGCCGTTGTTTCGTTGCATGCCCACGACCTCGAATATGTTCGTGACCGGATCGGTCGACGCAAACGGGCGTGTCATGTGGAACAGAGCGAAGGTGGCGAGAAGCGCGGGCGTGACCGCGTATTTGACGCCGACCTCATACTCCTGATCGTGATATGGCGCGAGAAACTGATTGACGTTGGCTGTGCCGGCCGGTGCCTGATCGCTTTGCTCGACGCTGCTGGCCAAGGTCGCATAGGTCGTGATCTTGTCAAAAGGTTTGTAGATCAAACTGACTGTCGGACTGACGACGCCATTGGCCGTTTGTTGGCTGCTGACTGCGCCACTCGCCAACCAACTCTCGGAATGCAGGAACGATGTACTCACCACGCTTTGCACCGCCCATTGATCGTTGAAGTGGAAGGTGTCACCGGTAACGATCGTCTGGTTCTGCAGAATGGCCGACTTGAATTGACCGCCATTGTTTGGAACAGGTGGCAACGAAAACAGGGTGGGATCGGCGAGGTTTGAGGTGCCGGGCAGATTCTGCGCGATGTTGTTCAGATAGGAATACTGGCCGTTGAAAAATCCATTGGTTCCGATCGTCAGTTCGTTTCGGAAGCCGAACAGGTCGAATTTTCCGTTCAAAGATGCCGAGTTACTAGCAATCGTGAAATGCGGAACGGCAGTAAAATTCTTGGTGACCGTGAAGTTTCCGTTGTTATCGATCATGCTGTTGGTGATGCCAAACAGATTGCGCACGGCATCCTGATAAAGGCCACCAATCTCGAAATTCCAGTCGTTGTTGAACTCATGCTTGAGTTTGACGACGCCCGTATTGGTGATGAGATCTGTGCCGGCACCCGGCTGTCCCAGGCCCAGCCTGGTCGGATCGACGGCGGCAGGAAGCAGGATGTTCGTCTTGCTGAAATAAGTGATGCTGCCAGGTAGGCCAGTGGTGTTGGTTTCGTAATGACTGAAATTGGTTTCGATGACGGTGCGATTGGCGAGATAGAAATCGATGGCTCCGCTTGCCAACGTCCGGTTGGAGGCGCTCTCGGGCGCCCAGCTTTCGCCTTCGCCGTGAACGACGTTGAACCGATAACCCACTTTTCCGTCAGGCGTCCGCCCGCCCACGTCGATATTTTCCGTGAACACCGAATTTGAATCGAAGCCCTGCGTGTAGCTCGCATAGGGACTGTCCGTTGGCCGTTTCAGAACGTAGTTGAAGACGCCGGCCGGCGTAGCAGGTCCATAAAGCGATCCAGCCATCCCGTTCAGCACCTGGATGCCAGAGAGATTTTCGGTCGGAATCGCAGTCGTGCCGATGACGCTCAGGCCATCGAGGCGCGTGTTCTGCACCACGGTTCCCTGGAAACCGCGGGATTGAGGACGAGAGACCTCGTAACCCTGCTGATTGCGGATCTCGACGTCAGGAAGATACCGCAACGCATCGTTGACCGTCTTGGGCTGAAGGTTCTCGAGCATGTCGTTCGATATGACCGTCATCGAGTACGGCGTGTCGAGCAGGCTGCGGTTTCCAAGGGGCCCGAAGTTTGCGATGCCTGTATTGTAATTGGGGTTCGTAGCAGGGTTGTGCACGCCTTCCGCGCCAGCCTGTGCTGGTCCGCCAGCAGTTGGCGGAGGCGGAGCCGAACGACGCGCCGTCCGCTTCTTTTTCTTTGGCGCGGTGGTTGGCTTGGCAGCAGCCGATTGTCCTTCCTGCTCGGTTCGCGGTCTTGAAGGCTCGACCGTGACTGGCGGAAGAGGCGGAGAAGCCTGCTGCGCGGAGGCAGCGTCAACAAGTTCGGAACTAAAACTCGCCAGCAAAATGCCGGCCGCCGCGACGTACTTCATCCCTGCCCCCAGGTATTCTCTATAGACTACGGATCGAGAAATTATCGTTATATAAACTGAAATATAACGGCCTAGTCTGGCAATGACCTCCATGCAACAGTAACCACAGATTTGAGTTATTCTCTCCAGGAAATTCGATTGACATTCTTTATCGTTCGATCCGGATTTCTTATGGAGACGTACGGGAGAATTTTATGCTTCGAAATGTGAGCGGCCTGATTGCGATCGCCCTGACCCTGTCAACGCCCGCACACGCGGATACACTAAAGGTAATGGGTGCCGGAAGTCTCCGCGCTGCGATAACAGATCTTTTGCAACACTTTCCAAAGCAATCCGATGAGGTCGATACGCCGGAGTTCGGCGCCTCGGGCCTGATGCGCCAGAAGATCGAGGGCGGCGAGCATGCAGATGTGTTTGCGTCCGCGGATCTGGAACAGCCGCATAAACTGGCCGCAGGACACCCCGAACGCCTGGTCATCCTGTTCGCGCGGAACACCCTGTGCGCGCTGGCTCGTCCGGAGCTGGGTCTCACTGAAGCCAATTTCCTCGATCGCCTGCTGGATCCTGCCGTCAGGATCGCGACCTCGACGCCCGGGTCCGACCCGCTGGGGACTTACAGCTGGGAGGTGTTTGCGCGCGCCGATGCGGTCAAGCCGGGAGCACGCGCGACGTTGGAGGCAAAGGCAAAGAAGCTCGTCGGCGGTGGAGAGAAGACGCCGCCATTGGTGGCCGGCAAAGGCGCCGTCGAAGGCATATTCCTAGCCGATCAGGCCGACGTCATGCTGATTTATTGCAGCGCCGTTGCTGCCATCCAGAAGGAAGTTCCGACCCTCGCATCCCTCAAACTGCCATCAGCGCTTGCTGTTCAGCCTGCGGACGGGCTGGTGATCCTCAACAGCAAACCCGTCGCCCTGCGCTTCGTTGCATTCGTGATGTCGGAAGAAGGGCAAGCTACGTTGCAAAGGCACGGTCTGGAGCCGATCGCGTCGGTCGAGTCGAACGGCCGGTGACCTGCTCTCCGCTTAGCCGGCTCATTCGGCAGCGGTCCGCATCTCGATTCGCTCCGCGCGAACCGCACAGAACTTGAACTCCGGAATCTTTCCGAACGGATCGAGTGCCGGATTGGTCAGCAGGTTCGCTGCGGCCTCCGCGTAACAGAACGGCATGAACACCATGTTTTCAGGCACGTCGCGGTCGGCGCGTACTTTGACTTCGACCGCGCCGCGGCGCGTCTCGAGCCGGATGAAGTCGCCGGGCGCGAGCTTTTTCTTGCGCATATCTTTCGGCGACATGAATGCGACCGCTTCGGGCTCGATCTGATCGAGTACAAGCGCACGCCGCGTCATCGAACCGGTGTGCCAGTGTTCGAGCACGCGGCCGGTGGAAAGCACCATCGGATATTCGTCGTCGGGTATCTCATCAGGTGGGATGACCTTGGCCGGCACGATCTTGCCGCGGCCGCTTTCAGTCGGGAAACCAGTCGTGAAGATGATCTCGTTGCCCGGCTGGTCCGGACCATCCACGGGATAGGTCACCGCGCCCTCACGCACCAACCGATCCCAGGTAATGTTTTTGAGTGACGGCATCAATTCCGCCATCTCGGTGAAAACCTCGCCCGGACCGGAGTAATTCCAGGGCAGCCCCATCCGTTTGCCAATTTCCTGGATGATCCAGAGATCTTGCTTCGCATCGCCGGGCGGCTTGATCACCTCCCGCGCCAATTGCACGCGGCGATCGGTGTTGGTGAAGGAGCCGGATTTTTCCGCGAACGCCGAGGCTGGCAGAATGACGTCAGCGTGGAAGGCGGTCTCGGTGACAAACAGATCTTGCACCACGAGATGATCCAACATAGCCAGCGCCTGGCGCGCATGCTGCAAGTCGGGGTCCGACATCGCCGGGTTTTCGCCCTCGACATACATGCCGTGAATCGTTCCCGCATGGACCGCGTTCATGATCTCCACAACGGTTAGCCCACGAACCGGATCAAGCTCCTGCTCCCAAAGCTTCTCGAAAGCACCCCGCAGGTCGTTACGGCCGACAGGCTGATAATCAGGCAGGAACATCGGGATCAGTCCGGCGTCGGAAGCGCCCTGCACGTTGTTCTGTCCGCGCAGCGGATGCAGGCCAGTGCCGGGACGGCCGATCTGACCGGTAATCAACGCCAACGCGATCAGGCAGCGCGCATTGTCGGTGCCGTGAATATGCTGGCTGATACCCATACCCCAGAAGATGATCGAGGATTTCGCGCGAGCGTACATCCGCGCCACTTCCCGCAGGGTCTCGGCCGGGATGCCGCAGATCGGGGACATTCTCTCAGGCGTGAACTCGGTGATCTTTGCTTTCAGCTCGTCATAACCCTCGGTGTAACCGGCAATGTATTGCTGGTCGGTCAGCCCCTCGGTGATGATGGTGTTGATCATCGCGTTCAGCATCGCGACATCGCTGCCGGGCTTGAACTGGAGGTGTTTGGTGGCGTGGCGAGACAGCGTCTGGCGCCGCGGATCCATCACGATCAGCTTGGCGCCGCGCTTGGTTGCGTTCTTGATGAAGGTCGCTGCGACCGGATGGTTGATCGTGGGATTAGCGCCGATCACCCATATGACTTCCGCGTCCGCGGCGGCCGCGAATGGTGCCGACACCGCTCCCGAGCTTATGCCTTCGAACAGCGCTGCAACCGACGACGCATGGCAAAGCCGCGTACAATGGTCGACATTGTTGGATCCGAAGCCGGTCCGCACGAGCTTCTGGAACAGATAGGCTTCCTCGTTCGATCCCTTGGCCGAGCCGAAGCCAGCCAGCGCCTTGGCGCCCTTCTCGTCGCGGATCTTGACGAGGCCCCTGGCGGCGATGTCGAGCGCTTCTTCCCAGGAAGCTTCGCGGAAGTGAGTGAACGGATTGGCCGGATCAACCTGGTCGTTGGCGTCCTTCTTGACACCCGGCAGCCGCACGAGCGGCTTGGTCAGGCGGTTGGGATGATGGATGTAATCGAAACCAAAGCGACCTTTGACGCAGAGTCTGTTGTGGTTGGCCGGGCCATCGCGGCCTTCAGCGTAGATGACCTTCTCGTCCTTGACTTCGTAGGTGACCTGGCAACCAACGCCGCAATAAGGGCAAAGCGAGTCGACCTTGCGGTCCGGATAGGTGACGCGGGTCTGGTTCTCGTCAAGCATCACTGCGGGCATCAGCGCGCCGGTCGGGCAAGCCTGGACACATTCGCCGCAGGCGACGCAGGTTGATTCCCCCATCGGATCGTCAAAGTCGAAAACGATCTTGGCGCTATGATTGCGATAGGCCATGCCGATGACGTCGTTGACCTGCACCTCGCGGCAGGCGCGCACGCAGAGGCCACACTGGATGCAGGCGTCGAGATTGACACGCATCGCCGGATGGCTGGCGTCGCCTTGCCAGCGCTCGGCGGCCGGGAAGCGGCTTTCGGTGACCTCGATCTTTTCCGCCCAGTGCCAGAACTTCGAATCCGGGTCGTGGGAAGTCTCACGCGCCGGCTGGTCAGCGACCAACAGCTCCATCACCATTTTCTGCGCGGCGATAGCCCGGTCGCTTGCCGATTTCACCTTCATGCCGACGGACGGCGTCCGTTTGCACGAGGCCGCCAACACGCGCTCGCCCTCAACCTCCACCATGCAGGCGCGGCAATTGCCGTCAGGCCGGTAGTCCGGCGCGGGCGAATAGCACAGATGCGGAATCTCTCGGCCCTGGCGTTTTGCGACCTGCCAGATGGTTTCGCCGACGCGGGCCTCGACCTGCTGACCGTCCAGCTCGAACTTGATCATCTGAGGTCCGCTGCCCTTTCCGCCCACCGTTCCAATCGGTTCGGAATGCGCAACCGTCACACGGCCATCCGGCACGTTCTTGCCCCCTGCCGCGCCTTTGGCGTCATGGCCGTAGCCTTGCGGTGGAGAGTTCTGCTCGTTGCTCATTCAACCCTCATCAGAAATCGATCGGCCCCACGATATGCCTATTCGGCGGCTTGCTGCGGGCGAAACTCGTCCGGAAAATACTTGATGACCGATGTCAGCGGATTCGAAGCCGCCTGCCCCAGCCCGCAGATCGACGCATCACGCATCGCCTGGCTCAATTGGCCAAGCAGCTCCTGGTTCCAGACCGGCTGCTGCATCAGTATCGCCGCCTTCTGGGTTCCAACACGGCAGGGCGTGCACTGCCCGCAGCTTTCATCTTCGAAGAACTTCATCAGGTTCAGCGCGGCGTCCCGGACGCTATCGGCCTGGGACAGGATGATGACCGCAGCCGAGCCGATAAAGCAGCCGTATTTCTCCAGCGTGCCGAAATCGAGCGGAATGTCGTCCATGGCGGCCGGCAGGATCCCGCCCGACGCGCCTCCCGGCAAATAGGCGAAGAAATCGTGTCCATCCGCCATGCCGCCGCAGAATTCGTCGATCAGTTCACGAACAGTGATGCCCGCGGGCGCGAGTTTCATGCCGGGGTTCTTGACGCGACCGGATACCGAATAGCTGCGCAGCCCGTGGCGATCGTTGCGGCCGTGGCCCTTCCACCAATCCGCCCCCTTCTCGACGATGTCACGCACCCACCACAGCGTCTCGATGTTGTTGATCAGGGTCGGCAGGCCGAACAGGCCGACCTGGAACGGGAACGGAGGCTTGTGACGGGGCAAGCCGCGCTTGCCTTCCAGACTTTCCAGAAGCGAGGATTCTTCGCCGCAGATGTAGGCGCCGGCGCCGCGGCGCATATGAATTGCCGGGCCGCCCGGCGGCAGCTTTGCGATTTCGCCCTCGAGGATTTGGCGCGAGGCCGGATATTCGTCGCGAAGATAGATATAGACGTCGGTCGCTTCGACCACATGCGCGCCGATCAGCATGCCCTCAAGAAAACGATGCGGATCAGTTTCGAGATAGTAGCGATCCTTGAACGTGCCGGGCTCGCCCTCGTCGCCATTGACTGCCATCAGCCGCGGACCTGGCTCGCCCAACACCGAGCGCCATTTACGCCCCGTTGGAAAGCCAGCACCGCCGAGACCGCGCAAACTCGCGTCGTCGAGCGATTTCAGCAAATCTTCCTTCGGAAGAGCGCCGGAGCGCAGGCGCGACAGCAGTTGATACCCACCACCGGCAACGTAAGCGTCGAAGTCGATGTAATTGGGCAGATGGGCGTGGGTGTCGCCGGCTTTCGCCGCAGCGAGGACGTTGTCGACGGTCGCATGATCCACAAAGTTGTGCCCGACTTCGGCAGCGGGCGCAGTATCGCAACGCCCGACGCAGGGCGCGCGCACCACGCGAATGGCGGGGCCGGCTGCATTCTGCAATTCGTGCAGTAGCCTTTCGCCGCCGAGCATGGCGCACGTCAGGGAATCGCAGACGCGAATGGTCAGCGGCGCGATGTCCGGCTCACCTTCCTTCACGATGTCGAAATGCGCATAGAAGGTCGCGGTCTCAAACACCTCTGCAAAGGAAAGTTTCGTCTCATCAGCGAGCGCCGCAAGGTGGGCCGCGGAAATCTGGTGATATTTGTCTTGGATCAGGTGCAGGTACTCGATCAGCAGATCGCGTTTCCTGGGCCTATCCCCTAGCAGAAGTTCGATCTCATGTGCCGCGGTGAGATCGACCTGACGGCCCTTGGGGGTCGATTTAGCCCGTTTCCTCCCCTCCCCGGGGTGCTCAAAGGCACGGACTTTGTGAACGTCCTCACTCATGGAAAGTCGTGCGCTCCTTCAAAGCGGAAAGGCCCGAAACCGAATCGGCAAGTCCTTGAACACGATCAGCTTTCGATCCCGGATTTCAAGGTCGCTGCAGCTCAACTCTAGTCCTTGGTATACCAGATGCAAGTCAATTTAGAATAAGACCAAAGGGGCAGCAGGACCGACGCTCAGCTATTAGTCCTTGGAACGTTGGTCCGCCGCCAGCGCGCTGTCAGCCTTTTTGATCAGGAACACGATCTTTTTTTCATCGCGCTCTGTGATCTCGACCTCGTCACCCGTTTCTCGGACCAGGTTAGGAATGTCGATGACCGACAATGGATCAGTACAGTGCACTTCAAGGAAGTTCCCGGCCGGTATCGACTTCAGTGCCTTGCGCGTCTTGAGCGCCGGCAGCGGGCATTTAAGACCGGTTAGATTGAGCTTGGTCGTAGTCATGGGCTCTGACTTCACATCAGGCTCGCGTAACTGAGGAAGCCAACGCTGTCGCCCGGCTCGACCGCGACAATGGATTCGCCGAGTTCGACCAGCCCATCGGTTTCGACCAGGGATGACAACAGCCCGGCCCCTTCGCGCGGAAATTTAATCGCTTCCAACATTGCGTCCGCCGTCTTTCGAATCCTGACGCGGACATATTCCCGGCGCCCGAGTTTCTTCTTGTATCTGAAAGCCGCCCGCACCGGCATAGGAATCAGCGGCGTTGGCGTTGCTCCCGAGAGGGCCAGCACGGTTGGCCGCACCACGTGGACGAAGGTGACAAAACTGGCGACTGGATTACCCGGCAGCCCGATAAACGGTGTGCCTTCGATAATGCCCATCGCCACCGGGCGGCCGGGCTTGATCGCCATCCGCCACAGAACGAGCGATCCTGCACTTTCGACACCGGCCTTGACGTGATCTTCCTCGCCCGTCGAAACGCCACCGGTGGTGAGGATAAGGTCGTGTCGTCCGGCGGCCTGCTTCAGCGCGCTCGCCAGCGACGCCCGCTCGTCGCGCAGGATGCCGAGATCGCTGACCTCACAGCCAAGCCTTCGGAGCATCGCCATCAACATGAAACGGTTGGAGTCGAAGAGCTGGGCGGCCGCCCTCTCCGTCCCGGGCGAGGCCAGTTCATCGCCGGTCGAGAAAACCGCAATGCGAAGGCGCCGCACCACATCGAGCTGCGTTAGCCCAAAAGCGGCGGCTAGTGCGATATCCTGCGGACGCAACCGTTGACCGGATGTCAGGGCGAGATGACCGAGTGGAATATCCTCGCCGGCGGGACGGACATTTGCGCCCACTCTCAAGCCGGGCGGAAGCACCACCTGCCCTGTGGCATCGATCCGCACGTCTTCCTGCATAAAGACGGTATCGGTGCCGTCGGGCATGGGTGCACCGGTAAAGATCCGTACGGCGTGAGCCGGCTGCCCGGCTTTCGCTGGCGTACCCGCCTGCACGCGTCCACTGATCGGGAAAGCCCGTTCACCGTCCGGCGGCAAGTCTCCGCTGTTCACGGCATAACCGTCGACTGCGGAATTGGTGAAAGGCGGCAGCGGCAGAGGCGCGGCAATATCGCGTGCGAGAATTCGGCCGTCGGCCTCAACCAGTGAAACAGCCTCTGTCTCGCCAACCGCTTTGACGCGTGACGCGATGATCCCCACGGCCTCATCGACCGAAAGCAACGGCCCGCCAAAGGCAAAAGAGTCCTCAGAGAGCTGTGCCATGCCGGGTTTCAACCTTCGACTATCGTCGTGTGATCCTGGATTAGAAATCGTACCGCCGTTGTACCGCGGCAATATCGTCGAAATTGACAGGCCGCATCCGAAAGGAACATGACTAGCCAATGTCGAACGCGCTTTATATCTAGGTACGAGTGAGTTTCATACTAAGCATGGCGCACTGATGAAAATCGGGAAAATCCCTGTCCCCTTGATTGTCCCGAACCCGGACGACCCGCGGTTAACCGAGCGGGTTATCGGCGTTGACCAAACCGGCATCAAAACTGAGATCAGAGTTCCGGTCGAACGGCCGTTAACGCTGTACCTCAACGCGCAAGAGATCGTCACCATGATGACGATCAACGACTATCCCGAATATCTGGCGCTCGGTTACCTGCTGAACCAGAACATGCTCAAATACGATGACGTCGTCACGGAGGTCGAATATGACGACGATCTACAGGTCGTCGTGGTGCGCACGGAGCATAACACGAATTTCGAAGCGAAGCTGAAGAAGCGAACGCAGACTTCGGGCTGCGCGCAAGGCACAGCGTTCGGCGATTTGCTTGAAGCGTTCGAAAACGTTGCGCTTCCTGACGCCAAGCTGCACACCTCCTGGCTTTATCAGATGACCTATATGATCAACTCGATGCCATCGCTTTATCTCGAAGCTGGCGCGATCCACGGCTGTGTGCTTTGCAAGGAAGGTACGCCCGTCTGCTACACGGAAGATGTTGGTCGCCATAATGCCGTCGACAAGATTGCAGGCTGGATTTATCACCACGACGTCGATCCTGCTGACAAGATCCTTTACACCACGGGACGGCTCACCTCGGAGATGGTCATCAAGACGGTACGGATGGGCATTCCCATCCTCGTCTCTCGCTCGGGTTTCACCGCTTGGGGCGTTGATCTTGCGCGGCAGGTTGGATTGACATTGGTCGGACGCGCGCGCGGCAAGCGATTCATCGCGCTGTCGGGTGAGGAGCGCATCATCTACGACCAGAACCTGGAATACGTCGAAGAGGAATCCGCGCGGCATAAGCGAAAGGGCGAAGGCCGTGAAGACTGAGGTTCCGCCGACACCAGGTGTATTGCTCGCCGGCGGTCTGGCACGGCGCATGGGTGGCGGCGACAAACCGATGCGCCAGATTGCCGGACGGACCATCCTCGACCGTGTGATTGCGCGTCTGGAGCCGCAATGTGACGGGCTGATCCTGAACGCGAATGGCGATCCGGCGAGATTTGCCGCCTATGGCCTTCCCGTCATTGCGGATACGGTGAAAGAGTTTCCGGGACCGCTTGCGGGTATACTCGCAGCACTTGATTGGGCCGCGACCAACCGGCCGGACGTTGAATTCATCCTGAGTGCCGCGGGGGACTGTCCATTCCTGCCGCGTGATCTGGTTGCGCGTCTACACCGTGCACGCGCCGAGCAAAACGCACAGCTTGCAGTCGCGGCTTCCGCTGGACAGTCGCACCCGGTGATTGGCCTGTGGAGCGTTGCGTTACGAGAAGAACTTCGTCACGCGCTGGTCGTGGAAGACATCCGCAAGATCGACCGCTGGACCGCCCGCTACCGGCTCGCGACGGTGACATGGCCGACTGAGCCGCTTGATCCCTTCTTTAACGCCAATACCGTGGACGACCTGGCAGAAGCCGAGCGGCTGGCGGCGTTGGACGAGAGCTAATCAGGCGGTCGTTCAGAGCGTGCCCAACATCAGGGCTTTGGCCCGTTCGTGCTGGTCGGATACATCAGCGACTGATCCTCGATGTCCTGCAGCGGCAGCTTGTGGACCTCCGCCATCGAATGCAGTTCCAGCAACGAAGGCATCGCCGCCGT
>DATHPL010000025.1:0-3254 GCA_035483915.1 Bradyrhizobium sp. | reverse complement strand
TCGAAATAGACGTCGATGCCGTTTGGCGCAGCCGCCTTCAGCGCCTTGAATACCGCGCCGTCCTTGTAGTCGACCGCGGCATCGAAGCCGAGTTCGGAGGTAAGCCAGTGGCATTTCTCCTTGCCGCCGGCAATGCCGACGACACGGCAGCCCTTGATCCGGGCGATCTGGCCGACAATCGATCCGACCGAGCCTGCGGCCGCAGAAACGACGACGGTCTCACCGACTTTGGGTTTGCCGACGTCGAGCAGTCCGAAATAAGCGGTGAGGCCCGCGATGCCGTAGACGCTGAGCAGATAGGTCATCGGCTCGACCTTCGGCATCTTGGCGAGGTGCTTTGCGGGTACGGCGGCGTAATCCTGCCAGCCGGTATCGCCGAACACGATGTCGCCCTCAGCCAGTTCCGGCGCCTTGGACGAGATGACTTCGGCGATGCCGCCACCGGCCATCACGGTGTTGGCTTCGACCGCCGCGCGATAGGTGGCGCCATGCATCCACGCGCGGTTGGCGGCGTCGAGCGAGATATAGCGAACCCGCAACACGGCCTCGCCATCGCGTGCCTCCGGGATGGTTCCGTCCCGCATCTTGAAATGCTCGGGTGCGAGTTTCCCGGTCGGCTTCTCCACGAGAAGCACCTGGCGATTGACACCGTTGGTCATGGCTTTCTCCCTGTGGCTGTTCTTGATGCAGGGAGCGCGCAAGAAATGCGCAAGTCCCGCATTGTGCGTTGCATAAGAGGCTAGTCTCATGGCGCGCGTTCCACAACGGTAACATCATGGCCATGGAAGCGTGTTGCGTCGGCCCCGAAATCTGCCAAACTCTAAGCTGCTGGGAACTTACGGGGGTAAGACATGTCCAACAGGTTTACGCAATACATCCTGATCGCGATGGTGCTCGGCATCGTGATGGGAACGCTGGTCTTCAATTATCTGCCGGATAGCCGAGCCGAGATCGCGGCGGACGTAAACCTGATCGCCATGCTGTTCCTGCGCCTGATCAAGATGATCATCGCGCCGCTTGTGTTCGCAACCCTTGTCGGCGGCATCGCCCATATGGGCTCCGGCGCCAAGCTGGGGCGGATCTTTGCCAAGACCATGGGGTGGTTCGTCAGCGCTTCCTTCGTATCGCTGCTGCTCGGCCTTGTGATGGTCAATCTGCTGCAGCCCGGCGCCAACTTCCCGGGCGCGCTGCCGGACAAGGCGCAGTCGACGGGTTTGCCGGTGTCGGCCTTCTCGATCGAGAAATTTCTGACCCACTTGATCCCGACCTCGATCGCGGACGCAATGGCGCAGAACGAGATTCTCCAGATCGTGGTGTTCGCGGTGTTCTTCGCAGTTGCGCTCGGCGCGCTGCCGGAGCGGGCGAAGCCGATCATGGGACTGATCGATGATCTCGCCCATATCATGCTCAAGGTCACCGGCTACGTCATGCTGTTCGCGCCGGTCGCGGTCTGGGCGGCGATCATGGCGACCGTATCGAAGAACGGTCTCGGCGTGCTTTGGAAGCTCATCGTGTTCATGGGCGGCTTCTACTTCTCGCTTCTGCTGCTGTGGGGCATCCTGGTCATCGTCGGCTTCATCGTCATCGGGCCGAGATACAGCCACCTGCTGCGGCTAATCCGCGAACCGCTGATGATCGCGTTCTCGACCGCGTCGTCGGAGGCCGCCTATCCGAAGACGCTGGAGGGCCTCAATCGCTTCGGCGCCTCGTCGCGGATTTCGGCATTCGTGCTGCCGCTCGGTTATTCCTTCAATCTCGACGGCACGATGATGTACTGCACCTTTGCCAGTATCTTCATCGCGCAGACCTACCAAATCCCGATGTCGCTCGGGACCCAGTTCGCGATGCTGGCGACGTTGATGATAACCTCCAAGGGCGTCGCCGGCGTTCCCCGCGCCTCGCTCGTGGTCATCGCCTCGACGCTGAGCCAGTTCGGCATTCCCGAGGCTGGTCTGCTGATGATCATGGGCATCGATACGTTCCTCGACATGGGACGTAGCGCCACCAACGTGATCGGAAACTCGCTCGCGACCTCGGTGGTCGCGAAATGGGAGGGCGAGCTGAAGGCCGAACATGAACTCGGACCGGATGACGCCGTGCCCGCAGACTCCGTTCCTGGCGACGTCGTGCCGGCGCATTGAAGGGAGGGTGCGATGCGCCAAATGGCGGGGAGATCGATCGGGGCTTGCGGGCTATGGCTCGCGGGCTGCCTGCTGGCTACGGCCGCGAACGCCCAGAGTGAAGGCGAGGGGCTGAGCCCGACGCTCGCCGCCATCAAGAGCCGGCACACGGTGCATCTCGGTTATCGCGAAAGCTCGCCGCCGTTCTCCTTCCTCGACCAGGCCAACCGGCCGATCGGCTATAGCCTCGAGCTATGCCAGGCGGTCGTGGACGAGATCGGCGTCGAGGTCGACGACCCGGCTCTCAAGATCGACTATGTGAAGGTCACGTCGGACGACCGCATTCCGGCGGTGGTGCAGGGCAAGGTCGATCTGGAATGCGGTTCGACCACGGCCAATGCCGAGCGCGCAAAACAGGTGGCGTTCTCGCCGCTGATGTTCGTGGCCGGCACAAAGCTGATGGTGCCGAAGGATTCCACGATCTCTGCGCCGAAGGACCTGCAAGGCAAGACCATCGTCGTCACCAAGGGCACGACCAACGAGCAGGCGATGCATGGCCTGGACAAGAAGTTCAACCTCGGCCTGAACATCGTCACCGCAGGCGACCACGAGCAATCCTATCAGATGCTGCTGGACGGCAAGGTCGCAGCGTTCGCGACCGACGACATCCTGCTGTACGGGCTGATCGCGCGGCACAAGTCGCAGGACAAGTTCAAGGTCACCGGCGATTACCTGTCCTACGATCCCTATGGCATCATGTTCCGCAAGGGCGAGCCGCAACTGGCAGCGGTGGTGGAACGTGCTTTCCGCAAGCTCGGCACCAACCACGACCTCGTTCCGCTCTACAACAAGTGGTTCGTTTCCCGGCTGCCGACCGGCGAGCGGATGAACGTGGCGATCTCGCCGCAGCTCGAGGATGCGTTCAAGGCGCTCGACGATAGCGACGGCGTGAGCAATTGATGAAGTTCCGCCCGTGGGCCTCGCGCTCGCGGGTGTCGATCAGGGCCGTTCGAAGACTTACTTGATGTGGAGCAGCGATTTGGTTGCGTTGACCGCGCTGTTCAGGGTGGCCTTGGTTTGCCCGGCGATCGTCTGGGTGTCGTAGGTCGCGCCGGAGGTGAAGCCGGTCTGTGA
>DATHPL010000024.1:0-2668 GCA_035483915.1 Bradyrhizobium sp. | reverse complement strand
GAGATGGCGAAGGTCAACGGCGAACTCGGGGCCGTGGTCGGCGGCACCGAAGAGGCCACCCAGCAGATCCTCGAAGCCACCGAGGCGATCGACAATGCGGCCACGGCGCTGAGCAGCGTCACGTCGCCGGATCAGCAGAAGCTGCTCAGCGAAGAAATCCAGGAGCGCGTCGTCTCGATTTTCGAGGCCTGCAATTTCCAGGACCTCACCGGCCAGCGCATCAAAAAAGTGATGGATACGATGAAGTTCATCGAGCATCACATTACCGTTATGATGGATATCTGGGGCGGCGTCGACGCCATCAAGGCCCATGCGCCGCCGATCGTCGATACCCGCGAGGGCGACGCCAAACTCCTGAATGGTCCGAAACTGGAAGGCGACGTCGGTCACGCATCGCAGGATGATATCGACGCGCTGTTCGATTAAGCAGGCACTCGCTTCCAAACAAAACGCCGGCCAAATAAAATGGCCGGCGTTTTTGTTTTTGCGCGCTGTCCCCTCGTCATTGCGAGTGTAGCGAAGCAATCCAGAGTCCCAAGCGCGGCCTTGAATTGCTTCCCTTGGATTGTTGCTTCGTCGCGGAGCCTGTCATCGGGCGGGCATTCGCGCGACCTGTTGACTCCTCGCAATGACAGTAAACCTACGCAAACTTACGCCCGCGGCGCGCAGCGGACATAGACCATGTTGCCGTAGCGGGTCGCCGCATCCTTGTCGATAAAACGGGTGATCAGGACCCTGCCGTCGAAGGAAACGATCTCGCGATCCTGCTCGCCGCCGGCCGGACCCGGCGGGCCAATGTAATTCTTGCCGCCCGGACTGCCTTTGAGGCGCAATTCCTGCGGCGTTGCCTGATCGGCCAGGTGCATGATGACGCCGCCGCTGGTGCCGGCGCCGATCACGTAAGGCTGTTTGCATTGGGCTTTCGCGGCGACTTCGGTCCGCGCACGGTCATTGGGATTCTGGAAAGATGCCAGCCCCCATTTGCCGACGATCTCATCGGCGCGGATCGTTGCGGGCATTTCCGGAATTGGCGCCGCCTCCGGCGCGGACGATGGGGACGACGACGAGAAGGAGGGCAAGCTCATGCTGCTGCACGCCCCCAGGAAGATCGCCAGCACCGAAGCGATCCCCAGATTGGCAACTGTCCGTGCGCCACATGAACCGACCATATTCTCCCCCAAACAAATCTGAGGTCGCACCCGACCTGCAACGAAGCGCAAAAGCCCTGCCGTAGCAACGATGTCCTGCGAAATACGCCGACGCGCCGATATGGTTTCCCAAAGCATCCTACCAAAGCATCCTATATGAGCCTCACCAACGCCTTAACCTCCCGTTTGCTTGACAGGACGACCGCAAGGCCATATCCCCCAGTCGCGTGATTGGCACTCTAAACAATTGATTGCCAAGATGACACAATAAGCTTTGCCCCAGGCGGTATCGAATACGCCCGTATTCCAAGGCCGCTTTCGACGGCAGATCGACCAGCAGAACAGGCCTCCAAAGGGAACCGTCATGGCTAAAACCACATTTCGCCCACTGCATGACCGTGTCGTGGTCAAACGTATCGATGCTGAAGAAAAGACCAAGGGTGGCATCATCATTCCCGACAGCGCCAAGGAAAAGCCCTCGCAGGGCGAAATCACGGCGGTAGGTCCGGGCGGCCGGGATGAAGCCGGCAAGTTGATCCCGATCGACCTCAAGGTCGGCGACCGCGTCCTGTTCGGCAAATGGTCCGGTACCGAGGTCAAGCTCGACGGCGAGGAACTGCTGATCATGAAGGAAAGCGACATCATGGGCGTGCTGGCTTAAGCGCCGCACTGCTCCCCTTGGCGCAGCGGCGAAGCTGCGTCCGGCAAACATCCAGATACCAATGGAGTGAATTCAAATGGCTGCCAAGGACGTCAAATTTTCCGGCGACGCACGCGACCGCATGCTGCGCGGCGTCGATGTTCTCGCCAATGCCGTCAAGGTGACGCTCGGTCCCAAGGGCCGCAACGTCGTCATTGAAAAGAGCTTTGGCGCCCCGCGCATCACCAAGGACGGCGTGACCGTCGCCAAGGAGATCGAGCTCGACGACAAGTTCGAGAACATGGGGGCGCAGATGCTGCGCGAGGTGGCTTCCAAGACCAACGACACCGCGGGCGACGGCACCACCACCGCGACCGTGCTGGCCCAGGCCATCGTGCGCGAAGGCGCCAAGGCCGTTGCAGCCGGCATGAATCCGATGGACCTGAAGCGCGGCATCGAGATCGCGGTGACAGCCGTGGTGAAGGACATCGAGAAGCGCGCCAAGCCGGTCGCCTCCTCCTCCGAAGTCGCCCAGATCGGCACCATCTCCGCCAATGGTGACGCCGCGATCGGCAAGATGATCGCGCAGGCGATGCAGAAGGTCGGTAACGAGGGCGTCATTACGGTCGAAGAAAACAAGTCGCTCGAGACCGAAGTCGACATCGTCGAAGGCATGAAGTTCGATCGTGGCTACCTATCGCCCTATTTCGTCACCAACGGCGAAAAGATGACGGCCGAGCTTGAAGACGTCTATGTGCTGCTGCACGAAAAGAAATTGTCCGGCCTGCAGGCGATGCTGCCGGTGCTCGAAGCCGTGGTGCAGTCGGGCAAGCCGCTTCTGATCATCGCCGAGGACGTCGAGGGCGAGGCCCTGGCCACG
>DATHPL010000023.1:0-5009 GCA_035483915.1 Bradyrhizobium sp. | reverse complement strand
GAGCCTTCGATGAACCCGACCAACCTTCCCTTCGATTCCGAAGCCATGCTTGCGGGCCTGCGCGCCTGGGTCGAATGCGAAAGTCCGACCTGGGACGCCGCCGCCGTCAACCGGATGCTCGATCTCGCCGCCCGCGAAATGGCGATCATGGGTGCGTCGATTGAACGAATCGCCGGACGGCAGGGATTTGGCGGCTGCGTGCGGGCGAAATTTCCCCACTCAAGGCAAGGTGAGCCCGGCATCCTGATCGCCGGCCACCTCGACACGGTTCATCCCGTCGGCACGATCGAGAAGCTGAAATGGCGGCGCGAAGGCAACAAATGCTACGGGCCCGGCATTTTCGACATGAAGGGCGGCAATTACCTCGCCCTCGAAGCGATCCGGCGACTGGCGCGAGCCGCCATCACCACACCGCTCCCGATCACCGTGATGTTCACCCCGGACGAGGAAGTCGGCACGCCGTCGGCACGCGATCTGATCGAGGCCGAAGCCAGACGCAACAAATATGTACTCGTACCCGAACCCGGCCGGCCCAATAACGGTGTCGTCACCGGCCGTTATGCGATTGCGCGGTTCAACCTGGAAGCCACGGGGCGACCGAGCCATGCCGGCGCCACGCTGTCTTCGGGACGCTCGGCGATCCGCGAGATGGCGCGTCAGATCCTGGTCATCGACGGCATGACGACGGAGGATTGCACGTTCAGTGTCGGCATTGTGCATGGCGGCCAATGGGTCAATTGCGTCGCCACTACCTGTACCGGCGAGGCGCTGAGCATGGCCAAGCGTCAGACCGACCTCGACCGCGGCATCGAGCGCGTGCTGGCGCTGTCAGGCACATCCAACGACGTGACGTTCACGGTGACGCGAGGCGTGACGCGCCCGGTGTGGGAGCCGGATGCCGGCACGCTCGCGCTCTACGACAAGGCGCGCGGCATTGCGGTCTCGATGGGGCTCGACCTTCCCCACAGCAGTGCGGGCGGCGGCTCCGACGGCAACTTCACCGGCGCGATGGGAATTCCGACGCTGGACGGATTGGGAGTCCGTGGTGCGGACGCGCACACGCTGAACGAACATATCGAAGTCGACAGCCTCGCCGAGCGCGGCCGCCTGATGGCGGGTCTTTTGGCCACGCTGACTTGAAGGCGCGCTGGCGATGGCGAAAGCATCGAATCCTTCCCAAGCCATTCCCTTCAAACCCATCCGCGCGCGGGCCGAACAACGCAAAGGCGGCGCCAAGGCGCTGGAAAAGCTTTTGCCTGGGAAACCCGACATGAAGGCGCTGGCAAAGCTCGCTGATGATCGCATTCTGGCCAAGATGACACAGCGTGTGTTTTCCGCGGGCTTCGCCTGGAGTGTCATCGAGAACAAATGGCTGGATTTTGAGAAGGCCTTCCTCGGCTTCAAGCCAGCCAAGCTGATTTTCCAACCCGACGATTTCTGGGACGCGCTGTTGTCCGACAGGCGCATTGTACGCAATGGCGCCAAGATCGCGTCGGTACGCGAGAATGCCGCCTTCGTGCAGGAGATCGCCAAGGAACACGGCGGCTTCGGCCAGTTTCTGGCTAAGTGGCCCTCTTCCGACCAGGTCGGACTGCTCGATCTGCTCGCCAAACGCGGCAGCCGCCTCGGCGGCAATACCGGCCAGATGTTCTTGCGCTTCATCGGCTGGGACGGTTTCGTCACTTCGCAGGACGTGGTCGCCTGCCTGCGCGACGCGGGGCTCGACGTCGCAGCCGAAGTGAAGTCGAAAGGCGACCTCGCCAAGGTGCAGGCGCAGTTCAATGCCTGGGCGGCCGAGACCGGCCTGCCCTATCTGCACCTGTCGCGCATCTGCGCGATGTCGATCGGCGAGAACCATCCAGCGTGATGTCAGATCGATGGCACAGGGTTTGCAGCTTTTTGGTTAGCAGAGCGAAGGAGCAGTGGCCTTATGACAGAGTTCCGCTACCTTCTGCGGACTCTATCCGTCGTCCCTGCGAAAGCAGGGACCCATAACCACAGCCGTCAATTGTTGTCCCAAAGCCGTCAAACAGCGTCTCCCAAACCATGGGCCGCAGCGTATGGGTCCCTGCTTTCGCAGGGACGACGCAGGAGATGGAGTTGATGCTCGGATATCTCCTGCGCCGCGTGCTTGCCGCGATCCCCGTGATGGGCGTGGTGGCGCTGTTCGTGTTCCTGCTGTTGCGGCTGACGCCCGGCGATCCCGCGGCGATCCTTGCCGGCGACAACGCCACGCCGGAACAGCTCGAACGCATCCGCATCTCGCTCGGCCTCAATCAGCCGCTCTATACGCAATTCTTCACCTGGGTCGGCAGTCTCCTGCGCGGCGATCTCGGCACCTCGCTCTCCTCCAACCAGCCTGTGTTGAAGCTGATCGGTCAGCGCATCGAACCCTCGATTGCGGTCGCGATCGCAACCATCGTGCTTTCGGTCGTGATCGCGGTGCCGCTCGGGGTCGTCGCCGCCTGGAAACGCGGCACCTGGATCGACCGCTTCGTGATGGGACTGTCGGTGGTCGGTTTTTCCATTCCGGTATTCGTGATCGGCTATGTACTGATCCAGATTTTCGCGATCGACCTGCGCTGGCTGCCGGTGCAGGGATATCGCAGCATCGGAAATGGCTTTGGACCTTTCTTCGAACGGCTGATCCTGCCGACGGTCAGCCTCTCTTTCATCTATGTCGCGCTGATCGCCCGCATGACCCGCGCCTCGATGCTCGACGTACTGAGCGAGGATTATGTGCGCACCGCGCGCGCCAAGGGCATCGGGGAAGCCGGTGTGCTGTTGCGTCACGGCCTGCGCAACGCCGCCGTCCCGGTCATTACCGTCATCGGCACCGGCTTTGCGTTGTTGATTTCCGGCGTCGTCGTCACCGAAAGCGTGTTCAATCTGCCGGGCATCGGCCGCCTCACCGTCGATGCCGTGCTGTCGCGCGATTATCCTGTGATCCAGGGCCTGATCCTGTTGACTTCGGCGGTCTATCTCGGCGTCAACCTCATGATCGACGTCGCTTACACCCTGCTCGATCCGCGCATCCGCTACTGAGGCGTTGAAATCCCATGGCGGTCGAGACACTTCCCAAACCGACGATCCCGATCACCACACCCTGGCGGGGGGCGTTTCTCACCTCAACGCCTGTCATCACCGCCGCCACGGTCTGCCTCGCTCTGGTCATCGCGTCCGCGATTGCCGCGCCATGGCTCTCGCCGCACGATCCGCTCCTGCTCGCGCCCGCCCAGCGGCTCAAACCCGCCAGCGCGCAATTCTGGCTCGGCACCGACGGCTATGGCCGTGACGTGCTCTCGCGCATTCTTTATGGCGGCCGGGTCTCGCTCCTAATCGGGCTCGGCGCGGCGATTTTCAGCATCGGTATCGGGCTCGCCATCGGATTGGTGTCCGGCTTCTTCAAATGGGTCGACGCCATCATGATGCGAGTCATGGATGGGCTGATGGCGATCCCGAGCATCCTGCTGGCGATTGCCGTGGTTTCGCTTTCCGGCGCCAGCCTGATGACGGTCATGGTCGCCATCACCATTCCCGAAATTCCGCGCGTCGCGCGGCTGGTGCGATCCGTCGTGCTGTCGGCGCGTGGCGAACCTTATGTCGAGGCTGCGATTTCGCTGGGCTCGTCGCTGCCCAAGATCATGCGGCGGCATTTGATGCCGAACACGATCGCGCCGCTGATCGTGCAAGGCACCTATGTTTGCGCCTCGGCGATTTTGACCGAAGCGATCCTGTCGTTTCTCGGCGCCGGCATCAGCCCGGAGACGCCCACCTGGGGCAACATCATGGCGGAGGGACGTAGCTTTTTTCAGATCAAGCCGTCCTTGATCTTCTGGCCGGGGCTTGTGCTTTCGATTGCCATTCTTTCCGTCAACCTGATCGGCGATGCCGCACGCGATGCGCTCGATCCACGCCTGAAACAGCGCGGAGGCAGCCAATGATCTCCCCTGTTCTCGCAATCCGAAATCTCGTCGTCAGCCTCGGCGGAAGCGGCCCACGCATCATCGATGACGTCACCCTTGAAGTGCGCGAACGCGAGACCCTGTGTCTGGTCGGCGAAAGCGGATCGGGAAAATCCGTCACCTCGCTTGCCGTGATGGGGCTGCTGCCAAAGGGTTCGCTGGCCACGACCGGGGGCTACATCCGACTCGTCGGCGAGGAGCTGATCGGAGCCCCTGACCGTCGTTTACGGCAATTGCGCGCTACCACCATGGCGATGATCTTCCAGGAGCCGATGACCGCGCTCAACCCGGTGGTGCCGGTCGGACGCCAGATCGACGAGGTTCTGCGTACTCACACCCAACTCGACGCCCGCGCGCGCCGCCGACGCATTCTCGACATGATGGAGCAGGTGCGGCTGCCCGAGATCGAGCGGATTTTTGCTTCCTATCCGCATCGCCTGTCCGGTGGCCAGCGCCAGCGCATCATGATCGCGATGGCGCTGGTGCTCGAGCCAAAACTCCTGATCGCGGACGAGCCGACCACCGCACTCGACGTCACCACGCAAAAGCAGATCCTGGCTTTGATCCGCGACCTGCAGCGCGACCACGGCACGGCTGTGCTCTTTATCACCCATGACATGGGCGTGGTCGCTGAAATCGCCGACCGCGTCGCCGTGATGCGGCAGGGAAAACTGGTCGAAACAGGATCGCTTCAGACCATCCTGCGCGCCCCGGAGGCGGAATATACCCGCAATCTTCTTTCGTCGGTGCCGTCCCTGATACCGCGCCCGCCCCGCCCGGAATCGCGTGAACCGATCGTGCTGGAAACCAATGCGCTGTCAAAGGTCTACCGGGAGCGCTCGGCGTTTGGACGAGCCCGCGAAGTCGCGGCCGCGCAAAACGTGACGCTCAAGCTGCGCAAGGGCCGCACGCTCGGCATCGTCGGCGAAAGCGGGTCCGGCAAATCGACCGTGGCGCGCTGTATCGTCCGCCTGATCGATCCAACCTCCGGCACCGTTCACCTCGGCAATCGCGACATCTCCGACCTGTCGCGAAACCTGTTGC
>DATHPL010000022.1:0-3193 GCA_035483915.1 Bradyrhizobium sp. | reverse complement strand
GTCGGCGGGCGAAGCGTTTCCCAGCGGAAAGCGTTTGTTCAAGATCCGCTCATAGCGTTCGTAGCGGTCGCGGTGATGTTCCTGTCTCGCCATCAAATCGGCGCGCAAAGGCTCGATGTCGACCGCATCAAGCGCATAAATACGAATCAGGAGATCGTCCTTGATCGACGCCGGCGTCGACGGGCGCGCGGCCCAATGGCGGAACGCGGCTTTGCCCTCAGTCGTCAGCGTATAGACCAGCTTGTTGGGTTTACCGGACTGGACAACCTCGCGCCCCTGAATATGGCCACGCTCGCGCAGCTTGGAGAGCTCGCGATAAATCTGCTGATGGTCGGCCTTCCAGAAAAAGCCGATCGAGGAGTCGAACGTCTTGGCGAGCTCATAGCCCGTCATGGGGCGTTCGGTCAGGCAGGCGAGGATGGCGTCAGCAAGGGCCAAGGGGCGATTTTCCGTTCCCGGCGTCGAGTGATCCGAAATTAACACACTTGACTTTATGCATATTATTGCATATGCGTCAATATGCATATGAGGTAAGGGCAAGCAGCTGGCCCAAGCCGTCGACCGCAGGAGGCTTCCTTTGAGCATGATCGGCCTTCAACGCTGGCACGGCTTCCTCAAGTCCCGCGACCCCGCCGCGCTTTGGGATTTGCTCCATCCAGACGTCGTGTTCGAAAGCCCCGTGGTGCACACGCCGCAGCGTGGCCGTGACATCACTTCCAAATATCTGATCAGTGCCACCAAGGTGTTGGCCGGGCCGGCCTTCCGCTATGTCGGCGAATGGACCAGTGACGACGGCGCCGTGCTGGAATTCACCTGCGAAGTCGATGGCGTCACGATCAACGGCGTCGACATCATCCGTTTTGACGCAGAGGATCGCATCACGCATTTCAAGGTGATGGTTCGCCCGCTGAAAGCCATCAATCTGCTGCATCGTTTGATGGGCGAGCAACTCGCAAAGCCTTGAATGGCGCGGTGCAAGACCATTGCGCCGTTGCGATAGGAGCTGCCCTCGACTCAAGGAAGCGGTTAAGGTCCGTTTCCAGTGACCCTCAAGAAACGCCACCAAGACCTCGCCGGGAGAACGTCATGCCGATCTACAAAGCGCCGCTTGAAGACGTCCATTTCCTGCTCAACGACGTCTTTCAAATCGACCGTTACGACAATCTCCCCGGGTTTAGCGACGCGTCGGCGGATGTGCGCGAGGCCATTCTGGGCGAGGCCGCCAAGCTCAGCGAAGAGATCTTGCAGCCGCTTAACCGCACCGGCGATCTCGAAGGCTGCGTCCGCCACGACGATAACAGCGTGACGACGCCGAAGGGTTTCAAGGCGGCGTTCAAACAGGTCGCCGAAGGCGGCTGGCTCGGGCTCTCGGCGCCGGCGGAATATGGCGGACAGGGCTTGCCCATCACGTTGAGCCAGACCGTCACCGAATTCCAGTGCTCGGCGAACATGGCCTTTTCCATGTATGGCGGCCTCACCATGGGCGCGACTGCGGCGCTGCTCGTGCACGGCACGCCAGAGCAGAAGGCGATGTACGTCCCGAAGATGGTGGCGGGCGAATGGACCGGCACCATGAACCTCACCGAGCCGCAATGCGGGACGGATCTCGGCCTGTTGCGTACCAAGGCCGTCAAACAAGGCGACGGCAGCTACAAGATCACAGGCACCAAGATCTTCATTTCCGCCGGCGAGCACGATCTGACCGACAACATCATTCATCTGGTGCTGGCGCGCATCGAAGGCGCGCCCGCCGGCATCAAGGGTGTGTCGCTGTTCGTGGTGCCGAAGTTCCTGGTCAATGCCGACGGCTCGCTGGGGCAACGCAACGGCGTCACCTGCGGCTCGATCGAGCACAAGATGGGCATTCACGGCAATTCGACCTGCGTGATGAATTACGATGCCGCCACCGGCTGGCTGATCGGCGAGGAAAACAAGGGCATGCAGGGCATGTTCGTGATGATGAACGAGGCGCGGCTTGGGGTTGCCGTGCAGGGCCTGGCGCAGTCGGAAGTCGCTTACCAGAACGCGGCGGCCTACGCTCGCGATCGCTTGCAGGGGCGCGCGCTGTCGGGCGTGAAAGCGCCGGACAAGCCGGCCGATCCGATCATTGTGCATCCCGACGTGCGTCGCACGCTGCTCGCCATTCGCGCGTTCAACGAGGCGGCGCGCGCAATGGTGGTCTGGACCTCGCTCAAGAGCGACGTGGCCCACCGGTCCAGCGACCCGAAGGACCGCGAGGCCGCGGACGATCACATGGGGCTGATGACGCCCGTCATGAAGGGCTTTCTCACCGAGATCGGCTTTGCCAATGCCGTTCAGGCCCAGCAGATGTATGGCGGTCATGGCTATATCGCCGAGCAGGGGATGGAGCAGTTCGTGCGCGATGCGCGCATCGCCATGATCTATGAGGGCGCCAACGGTATCCAGGCGCTCGATCTGGTCGGCCGCAAATTGCCGCGTGACGGCGGCCGAGCCGTGATGGCTTTCTTCGGCGAAGTCGGCGCCTTCGCCAAGGAGCATGGGGGCGACGAGGCGATGAAGCCTTTCGTCACGCCGTTATCCAACGCGCTTGGTCATCTTCAGCAGGCCACCACCTGGCTGATGCAGAATGCGATGATGAAGCCGGACAACGCCGGCGCGGCCGCGACCGACTACATGCATTTGTTCGGCCTGGTGACGCTGGGCTATATGTGGGCCAAGATGGCGAAGGTCGCCAACGACAAGATTGCGGCGAACGGCGCCAGCCCCTATCTGACGACCAAGCTGGTGACGGGCCGCTTTTTCATGGAACGGGTGCTGCCGGCAACGACGACGCATCTGGCGCGCATCCAGAGCGGAAGCGCGACCATCATGGAATTGGCGGCCGACGCTTTCTGATCGGAACAGTTTCTTATGCCGCGGGGCCGCTGAGGTCCCGCGTCTGTCCTTTAAACCGAATATGATCCTCAACCCGGGAGGGCTTCATGCCTGAGGCATATATCTACGATCACGTTCGCACCCCGCGCGGCCGCGGCAAGGCTGACGGCGCGTTGCACGAAGTGACGGCGCTGGCGCTTGCCACCGCGCCGTTGAAAGCGCTCAAGGAGCGTAACCATCTGGCCGAAGGCGTCGTCGACGACGTGATCCTCGGCGTGGTCGATCCGGTCGGCGAGGCCGGCTCCGACATCGCCCGCTTCGCGGCGTTGCAGGCGGG
>DATHPL010000021.1:0-5313 GCA_035483915.1 Bradyrhizobium sp. | reverse complement strand
TCAGCGCAGTACCGGCTGCCGCGTTTGCGCAAGACCAAAGCCCCAAGCAGCAGAAGAAATTGCCGGACGCGCCGGCGAAACTGCCGAAGGTCCCAGCCGACAGAACGCGCGGGCTGGAGTTCCTGTTCGGCGCGCTGAAGGCGGCCCCGGACGAAACCAGCGCCAAGCATGTCGAGGCGCGTATCTGGGCGATTTGGCTACAGACGCCGAGCGATACGGTTGCGCTTCTGATGACGCGCGCCAAGGCGGCGATGGATGCCCAAAACTCCGACGTCGCGCTCAAGCTGCTCGATGCCGTCATCAAACTGCGCCCCGACTATGTCGAAGGCTGGAACCGCCGGGCAACGCTTTACTACCTGAGGAACGACTACGCCCGCTCGCTCGAGGATATCGAGCAGGTTCTGGCGCGAGAGCCGCGCCATTTCGGTGCGCTCGCCGGGCTCGGCATGATCATGCAGGATCTCGGTGACGAAAAACGCGCCCTGGACGCGTTCCGCAGGGCGCTAGCGGTCAATCCGCACCTCGAAAAGGTGCCGGAACTGGTCAAGACCCTGACCGAAAAAGTCGAGGGGCGCGATATCTAGGGATCGCGCAGCCCGCGTCACAAAGACAGCAGCTAGTGCAGAGCGCTGGATTTCGGTCCCTTCAATCCGCCATGCGCGACCACGGCGTGAAGTTGTGCAAGTTCCGCTTCGAGCTGTTCATTCACCAGCAAAAGTGCCTTCAGGGCGCCCCTGATATCGCCGTTGCATCGGGCCACGATTTCATCGATGGCGGTCTCATGTAATCCGGAACTCATCGAAAAGCCTCCAAATATCCCCGCATGACAACTGCTTTGGCGTCCGCGGGTTGCTGTGGATTATGTGGAAAGGCTGGACGCAAAAAGTGCCGCTCATGCTTATAGGAAGCTGCCGATGACGGTTGTATGAAGAGTCCTCGCTCGTCAGCTTGGCTGCGGTGGAAAACTATTCCCGCACCAAGCGCTCGAAACCCCGCTGCCGCTTCACGCGTAACTTCCGTGTGCCAGCATCGAACCGGATTCCTTGCATGTTAGCCGTGGTTTTCGTAGCCGCGCTCGTGATGCTGGCGCTGGCGACCCAGGCCGGCGTTGCCGTCCTTCAGCATCGTTTTCCCGCGCAAGGAAAAGCGATTGAGGTCACCGGGGCGACGCTCAATGTACTCGATATCGGACCAAAGGACGCCGCCGGTCCGCCGATCGTTCTCATTCACGGTGCAAGCTCAAATCTCGAAGCGATGCGCCGGCCGCTGGGCGACAGGCTCGCTCTCCATCATCGCGTGATCCTGATCGATCGGCCCGGCCACGGCTGGAGCTCGGGCGCCAATGAGGAGACTTCGACGCCGGCCGCGCAGGGTCGAATGATCGAGGAGGCATTGCAGAAGCTGGGCACCGGCCCAGTCGTCCTGGTGGTGCACTCATGGGCTGGCGCGTTGGGCGCGCGGATGGCTCTCGACTATCCGGCCCGGGTCGCGGGCCTCGTAATGCTGGCGCCGGTCGCCTATCCGTGGCCCGGCGGCGTCGGCTGGTACAACGAATTGGTGACGAAGCCGGTCATTGGTCCGCTGCTCGCCTATACCATCACCCTTCCGCTCGGCTATTTCCTGACCGAGCGTGGGGCGCGCGGGGTCTTCCTGCCGCAGGTCATGCCGGACGATTTCGTTGCCAGTACCGCAACGTCGCTCCTGTTGCGCCCGCGCGAGTTTCTCGCCAATGCCCGCGATCTGGTACGGCTAAAGCAAGCGGTTACCGAACAGGCGCCGCGTTATGGCGAGATTTCATCGCCGACGGTCGTGATTTCCGGCGACGTCGACAAGACCGTGTCGACGAATATTCATTCCCGTCCCTTTGCCGTGGCGGTCCCGAACGCCAGGCTGATCGTGCTGCCCGGCGTCGGTCACATGGTGCAAAACGCTGCCACCGATCTCGTGATCCGCGAGATCGAAGCCATCATTGGCCAAACGGAGCACCGAACGGCGGCCACCGCCAATTAGATGGTTCCCTTGCGCGCAGCGTTGAAAGCGAGCAATCGGCAGCCATATCGATCGCATGACCCATCTCGCCGACAACATCACTCTGACGGCGTGCACGAAAGCCTGAAAACAAAATGGCCGAGCAAAGCCCGGCCATTGCGAAGGAGAGTGCAGGTCTGACGGCAGCGCTTACTTCGTCTTGCCATCCTTGTCGAACTTCGAGATGTAGGCCCAGAGATCGTTGACTTCTTTTTCGTTCTTGATGCCGGCGAAGAACATCTTGGTACCGGGCACCTTGGCCTTCGGGTCCTTGATGTATTCCTTGAAGTTGGCCTCGTTCCAGGTGATGCCGGAATTCTTGTTGGCCTCGGAATAATTATAGTCCGGCACGGTGCCCGACTTGCGTCCGTCGAGTCCGTTGAGCTCCGGCCCGACCTTGTTCTTGGCGTCCTCGCCGATCGCGTGACAGGCCAGGCACTTGTTGAAAGAGTTCTTGCCGGCGTCGGCGTCTTGCGCCAGCGCGGCCGGCACAATTGCCGACGATGCAAGGACGATCAGCGCGCATGGTATCAGTTTTTTCATTCTCGGCTCTTTTTGCTCGGGACGGGGAAGAACATCGCCGTTGTGGCATAGGGAGCGGGCGATGGACAAGGGCTGCGAGAGGCGGTTTGGAAGTTCTGGAGCGACTTGCACCCTATGAAAAGGCCTGTTCGCGCGATCGGCGCCCCTCGTTCGCAAGAGGCATCCCGACCTGCTTGATTCCTCACGGGAAATCGGCAATGTCGCCGGGCTAATAGGCTCGCGGCGGAGAGATCGAAATGACCATCAAGATGCCCGCTCCGGATCAGGCGGTTCTAGGCCGCCGCAGCACCATCGTCGAGGCGCTGCGCGCCATCGTGCCGGGCGAGGGCGTGATCGATACGCCGGCCGAAATGCTCCCCTACGAGTCCGACGGGCTGATGGCCTATCGCCAGCCGCCAATGGTCGTGGTGCTGCCGGACACGACGGAACAGGTTTCGCGAGTGCTGAAATACTGCTTCGAGCAGGGCATCAAGGTGGTGCCGCGCGGATCCGGCACGTCGCTGTCGGGCGGCGCGTTGCCGCTGGCGGACGCGGTGTTGTTGGGTCTCGGCAAATTCAAGCGTATCCGCGAGATCGATTTCGATAACCGGGTGGTCGTGACCGAGCCCGGGGTCACCAATCTCGCGATCAGCCAGGCGGTGGCCCATGCCGGCTTTTATTATGCGCCCGATCCCTCTTCGCAGATTGCGTGCTCGATCGGCGGCAACGTTGCCGAGAATTCCGGCGGCGTGCACTGCCTCAAATACGGCATGACCACCAACAACGTGATGGGATGCGAGATCGTGCTGATGACGGGCGAGATCCTGCGCATCGGCGGCAAGACCGCCGAGAGTGCCGGCTATGACCTGATGGGAATTATCACGGGGTCGGAGGGGCTACTGGGCGTCATCACCGAGATCACGGTGCGTATCCTGCAAAAGCCGGAGACCGCCCGTGCCTTGATGGTTGGCTTTGCCGAGGTCGAAGCAGCCGGTGAATGCGTGGCGCGGATCATCAGCGCCGGCATCATTCCCGGCGGCATGGAGATGATGGACAAGCCGGCGATCCACGCTGCGGAAGCTTTCGTCCATGCCGGCTATCCGCTCGACGTCGAGGCGCTCTTGATCATCGAACTCGATGGCCCCGGTGTCGAAGTCGACGAGTTGATCAAGCGGGTCGAGACGATCGCGCTTGGTTGCGGCTCGACAAGCTGCCAGATCTCGAATTCAGAGGCCGAACGCAACCTGTTCTGGGCCGGCCGCAAGGCCGCTTTTCCCGCGGTGGGGCGGATTTCGCCCGACTATCTCTGCATGGACGGCACCATCCCGCGTGGTGCCGTGTCCAAGGCGCTTGCGCGCATCCGCGATCTCTCCGAGAAATATGGTCTGCGCTGCGCCAATGTGTTTCATGCCGGCGACGGCAACCTGCATCCCTTGATCCTCTACGACGCCAACCAGCCCGGCGAGATCGAGCGGGCGGAAGCATTTGGCGCCGATATCCTGAGGGCTTGCGTCGAGTTCGGCGGCGTGCTGACCGGCGAGCACGGCGTCGGTATCGAAAAGCGCGACCTGATGCCGGAGATGTTCAGCGAGATCGACCTCAACCAGCAGCAGCGCCTCAAATGTGCTTTCGACGCGCAAGGGCTTCTCAACCCCGGCAAGGTGTTTCCGACCCTGCATCGCTGCGCCGAACTCGGCCGCATGCATGTGCATGGCGGCAAGCTCGCTTTCCCTGATCTTCCGCGATTTTGAGCGTGAACCGCGTGGATACCCTGAAAGTACGTGACGCCAAGGATGTCGAGCAGGCGGTGCGGGCGGCGATCGCCGGCGAGCAGCCGCTCGAGATCATTGGCCATGGCACCAAGCGGATGGTCGGCCAGCCGATGGCGACCAATGCGCTGCTCGACCTGTCGGCGCTCAATGCCGTGAAATCCTACGAGCCGAATGAGCTGATCATCACGGTCGAAGCGGGTGCGCCGCTTTCGGACGTCAAGTCGCTGATCGATTCGAAAAACCAGCGCTTTGCGTTCGAACCGATGGATACCGCACGGCTCCTGGGCACGCCCGAGGAGGGGACGATCGGGGGCATGATCGGGGCCGGGCTCGCCGGCCCGCGCCGGATCCAGGCGGGAGCCGCCCGCGATCATCTGCTCGGCGCGAACGCCGTCTCGGGCTTCGGCGACAGCTTCAAGGCCGGGGGGAAGGTTGTGAAGAACGTCACCGGCTATGACCTCTGCAAGCTGCTTGCGGGCTCCTGGGGAACGCTGGCGGTCATGACCGAGGTAACGCTCAAGGTGATGCCAAGGCCGGAGAGCGAGCGCACGCTGGTGCTGCGCGACCTTGACCACGCGGCCGCTAACCAGGCGATGACCGCGGCGCTCGGTTCCCCGTTCGACGTCTCGGGTGCGGCGCATGTGCCGAAATCGGCTTTGCGCGACGCGGTCGGCGCGCTTGGCAGCCTGGGGTCGCCCCGAAGTGCTCTGACGCTCGTGCGGCTGGAAGGAATCACCGCATCGGCCGTGCATCGTGCGGCCTCGCTCGCCAAGCTGCTATCGTCGTTCGGAACCACCGAGGCGATCGAAGATGAGCGTTCAGCCGCGGTTTGGGAATGTGTCCGCGATGTCGAACCCTTTGCAGCGAGGGGCCCGCTCGGCGCCTGGCCGGTATGGCGTATCGTCTGCCCGCCGGCTTCAGGCGGTGCCTTGGGCGAACGTCTTGCCCGCGAAACTGGCGGCGACGTGCTCTACGACTGGGGCGGCGGCCT
>DATHPL010000020.1:0-2825 GCA_035483915.1 Bradyrhizobium sp. | reverse complement strand
CGCCAATTTGGTCGTGACGACCTCCGGGCCCGCCGGTTGATGCATAGCCTTGTGCGCGGCGTCCGCCATCCACGGCTGCTGGTTCACCATCGGCAACCGCCAGACGTTGATGCTCCCGCTTGTGATGTGATCGAGCCGCGTTACCGAACAGTTGTCGATGTCGAAGGCGAGGCCCTTTTCGGGTTGACCACCGAGCGCAAGCGCGATCGCCGCCTTGATCGTGCCGCCGTGACCGACCGCAATCACGTCCTGACCCGCGTGTTCACCATTGATGCGATCGATCGCGCGACCGACGCGATTATACAAATCCATAAAACTTTCGCCGCCCGGCGCGGGCTCGCCGATATCGGCGAACCAGTGGCTGCCGGCCGGCCGGCTGGCGAGAAACGCGGCGCGGTTCATGCCTTGCCATTGTCCAAGATGCTGTTCGGCGAAGGCCGCCTCCTCCGCCATCGTCGCAGGCTTCGGAAAACCGGTATCCCAGATCGCTTGCGCGGTCTGATGCGTGCGCTGAAGGCTGCTTGCAACCCAGACCGCGTGACGCGGCAGGATTTTCGCCAAAGCCTCGAATACGTGGCGGTCGCTCGTGTCGCACGCGATGTCCTTCTGACCGTAGATGTTGCCGCCATCGCTGCGCACCGGCGCGTGACGCACCCACCACCACCGCGTCGTGACGACGCCCGGCTTTTCCGGATTGGACATCTCAAAAACCCTTCAATAGTGTTTGTGTCGTACGTGACCGCCCCCAACGCCTCAAGTCACTTCGACGTTTCAAACTTTGTTTGCCACTAAATTCCGCAAGGCGAAAACGCCGCGAACCGCGCTAACTTGATCAAGGAAACACCCATGGGCCGCCTCGAAGGCAAATCCGTCATCATTACCGGCGCCAGCAGCGGCATCGGACGTGCGGCGTCGCTGCTCTTCACCAGAGAAGGCGCGAAACTGATCGCGGTCGATCGCGCCGTGGGCGTGAAGGACACCGTCGATCAGGTGCACAAGGCGGGCGGTACGGCGGAAGCGGTCGTTGCCGATGCCGGTTCCGAAAAAGACGTCATCGCTTACATCGACAAGGCGATTTCCAGTTACGGCAGGCTGGATGCGATCTGGGCCAATGCCGGCGTCAGCGGCGGATTGGTGCCGATCGCCGAGCAGACGGTGGAACATTGGCAGGAAATCCTGCGCATCAATCTGATCGGCGCGTTTCTCGCCATCAAGTACGCAACGCCACACATGATCAAACAGGGATCGGGTGCGATTCTCTGCACCGCATCGGTCGCGGGATTGAAATCAGGTGCGAGCGGCCACCCTTATGCCGCGAGCAAGGCCGGCGTCATTAGTCTCGTGCAAACGTCAGCCTATTCGCTGACCGGAACCGGCGTGCGGATCAACGCGGTGTGCCCCGGCCTCATCGAGACCGGCATGACCAAGCCGGTGTTCGACCGCGCCAGGGAGCGCGGCACGCAGGACAAGATCGGTCAGCTCAATCCGCTGAAACGCGCCGGTCAGCCGCATGAACTGGCGACGATGGGCCTGTTCCTGCTCAGCGACGAGGCGTCCTACGTCAACGGCCAGGCGTTTCCGGTCGACGGCGGCCTCACCGCCTCGATGCCCTATACCGGCAAGCCGATCTAGATTTCGGGGTTATTGCGCGCCGAGGCTAATAATCCATACGGTAAATACCGCACAGAAAATGCCGACAAGGAAGAACAACGAGCCGGCGATCAAATTGCGCGTGCTGCCGGACTCTCCCGGCTCCAGCACCGCAACCGCGGAATCATTGGGATCATAGTGCACCGGCACCGGAGTGCCGGCTTCGTAGCGCTCAATATGCTTTTGCGCCAGTTCCGCGACGCCATAACCAAACTGTTCAATCCCGAATCGAATGACGTTTCCCTGATAGGCCTTGCCGGCAACGGTGTAGGAATAGCTCGCCTCCGGCAGGTAGACTTCCATATCCGAACCTTCAGAATCCGAGCGCATTTCAGTTTTGACCGAGGCGGACAGAATCCTGCCTTCGGTCACCGGCCATTGCAGGCTCCGCGCCGCCATCTGACGGCGGCTAATACCACGCGCGAGGTACATGATGCCCAAAGAGAGAAAAAGCAGACCGGCCACCAGGCCACCGAGGATCAAGTAGGGTTTCGCACCGCTATCAACGGTGCTGGTTGCCGCAGCCGCGCTGTTCAGCTGAATGGCGAACGAGACCGTCAGCGCGATGAAGAATGTCTTGATCACGGGCTCCCCTTCATTGTGCAGCTATCATAACCTGCGCGGCGACTTCATTTCTTCTCGAGCGCCTCGACCAGAGGCTCGATCGGCGCGGCGCCCAGGCCGTGACCGCCGGCCCACAAATGCGGCATCATGCCGAGAGCGCGCAGCCCTACGACGAACTCCCGGTGCGAAGCCAGCGCACCCGGAATATCGCGGGTCGGCGACCAGAGATCGACGACCCAACCAAAATCCGCGTCGGGGATCACGGCCACCAGCGAATTCTTCGCATGCGAACTGTTGATCACGTAGAGATCGATCTGGCGCCCGCCGTCGGTCAGCGTCATTTTGCCATTGACCTCGATCAGCCCGACATCGCGCGGCCTCTGCCATAGCTCGTCATTGCGCACGCGATTGGGCGCCTCCATTTGCGCGGCAAAATAGGCGCGGTCGCCGGCCGGAAAGATCAGATCGGCGCCTTTCGCCGCAAATACCCGCGCGCCGTTGACGTGGTCCATATGATGGTGCGTCAGCACCAGATATTTGAACGGCTTTCCCGGAAGACGCCGCGCGGCTTCCGCGATCGTCAACCTCGACATCTCGTTGGCGATCGGCGC
>DATHPL010000019.1:0-2476 GCA_035483915.1 Bradyrhizobium sp. | reverse complement strand
GCGGCCGCTTCCAGCCGCAAATCCATCTCCATCGCCACCGAGCGCGACATGGTGTTGATGACCTCGACCAGCCGCAGCCGCCTCGCCTCGGCGGAGTAGATTTCGGCCTGCCGCGCGACAAAGAAAAAATCAGACAAATCGCGCCGGAATCGCGTCGCCACGTTGGGACGCAGCACCTTCACCGCAACGGGCGTGCGGATGCCGTTCCGCTCGACCTCGCCGCGATGCACCTGCGCAATCGAAGCTGCGGCGACCGCGGGACCCAGGCTTGCAAACGCCTGCGGAACGGGCTTGTCCAGCGAAATGGCGATGGCGGCTTCGGCCTCGCTTTGCGAAAAAGGCGGCAAGCGGTCCTGCAGGCTCTCCAGGTCGCGCGCCACCACGACACCGACCACGTCAGGCCGCGTGGCCAGGAATTGTCCGAGCTTGAGGTAGGCAGGTCCGAGCCGCGTCAGCGCTCGCGACAGCCGCGGGCCGGATTTAGCGCCGGGGCGTTCGATGATCCGCGCCAGCCGCAACGCCAATTGTCCCGGCGGCGGCACCAGCGACGGATCGACCACCCCGAACACGCCCTCGCGCGCGAACACAAACGCGGCGCGGGCAACCCGCGTGATGTGGGTCAGTGCGGAAATCACAAACGCCAGCCCGAGTGCAGTGCCACGATACGACCGGAGAAACTTTGCCAGCTTGCTCGGGAAAAGCCGGCCGCGCCGATCATATAGGCGAAAGCGGCGGGCCTTGGGAACTTCCGGATCGATTCCACCAGGTATCGGTAGGATTCGGCATCGCCGGTCACCGCGCGGCCGAGCGGGGGAATTACATTGAACGAAAACAGGTCGTAGATGCGATCGAGTCCGGGGACGTCGACGGTGGAGAATTCAAGGCACAGAAACCGGCCGCCGGGCCGCAACACGCGATAGGCTTCGTGCAACGCCAGATCAATGCGCGGCACGTTGCGGATGCCAAACGCAATGGTGTAGGCATCGAAAGTTTTGTCGGGGAAGGCAAGCTGCTCGGCATTGCCCTCGACGAACGAAATCCGCTCGTCAAGATGCTGCTTGATCGCGCGGTCACGACCGACCGCGAGCATGTCGGAATTGATGTCGCACACTGTCGCCCTAAAACCCGAGCCGGCCGCGTTGGCGGCGCGGAAGGCGATGTCCCCGGTCCCGCCGGCGACATCGAGCAGCGCGAACGGGGTATCGCCGCGCGGCGGATTGAGCGCGTTGATCATCAGCTCCTTCCAGAGCCGATGCAGACCCCCCGACATCAGATCGTTCATCAGGTCGTAGCGTTGCGCCACGCTGTGAAATACGTCGTTAACCAACGTCTGCTTGTCGTTCAGGGGAACGTCCCTGAAGCCAAAATGCGTGGTTTCGTCCGGTTGGTTCATCAACCCATCTCCGTCGCCGGACCATAGCGCGCCCGCCGCAATGGCGCTATCACGTCGGTCAGTCAGCGCACAATCCGCCAAAGTGTAAGCGGTTTGGCGAGAAGATTGTGCGCAAAATTCAATAATTGGAGCGCGATCGGACGCAAAACCGCATACACTTTTGCTGATCGCGCTCCCCGGTGAATGCCATGCCCGAATTGCCCGAAGTCGAGACCGTCCGCCGCGGCCTGCAGCCAGCCATGGAGGGTGCGAAAATCGTGAAAGCCGAAGCCCGTCGCAAGGACCTGCGGTTTGCCTTCCAGAAGGATTTTGTCGTCCGGCTCGAAGGCCAGACCGTGACCGGCCTCGGCCGGCGCGCCAAATATCTGATGGCGGATCTTTCCTCCGGCGACGTGCTGCTGATGCATCTGGGCATGTCCGGGTCGTTCCGCGTCCTCAAGCAGGGAAACGAGAAGATGCCCGGCACGTTTCATCATCCGAAAGGTGATGATCGCGCCCATGACCACGTGGTGTTTCACATGTCATCGGGAGCGGCGATCGTCTTCAACGATCCGCGACGGTTCGGCTACATGAAGGTCATCGCCCGTAACGCCCTCGAGCAGGAGCCGCTGCTGCGGGGGCTCGGCCCGGAACCGCTGGGCAATGAGTTCGATGCAAAGATGCTGGCGCGGTCGTGCCACAACAAGAAAACCAGCCTGAAGGCTGCACTGCTCGACCAGCGCGTAGTTGCAGGCCTCGGCAACATCTATGTCTGCGAGGCGTTGTTTCGCGCGCATCTGTCGCCGCGACGACTCGCAGCGACGCTTGCCGCCAAAAGCGGTGAGCCGACCGATCACGCCAGGCGCCTGGTTGATGCGATCCACGCCGTGCTCAATCAGGCCATCGTGGCCGGCGGCTCCTCGCTGCGGGATCACCGTCAGACCTCCGGCGAACTCGGCTACTTCCAGCACTCGTTTCAGGTCTACGATCGCGAAGGCGAAAAATGCCGGACCAGCGGCTGCGGAGGTATCGTCCGGCGCTTCAACCAGAACGGCCGCTCGACCTTCTGGTGCCCGAAATGCCAGAAGTGAAGCCTGTCCTGCT
>DATHPL010000018.1:0-6507 GCA_035483915.1 Bradyrhizobium sp. | reverse complement strand
CCCTGATTGTTGGCGACCACTTTCAGCGTGTTGGCCTCAACCTTCTGGTTCATCATCAGCCGATCGGCGGCAAAGCCGCCGAGATCGGCGACGACCGTGTAATTGACTTCAGCGCGGGCGATATCGTGCTTGATCGGCAGGGCAAGGTTGACGACAGCGGAAATCGTTCCCTTGCTCGCATTCGGATCGATCAAGGTTGCCGACAAATCGCTCAATTTGTCCGAGGAGAGAATCTCGGCGGCCGCCGGCACCGGACCGTCGATCCGGAATTTCACTTTGGCCTGTACGGGTTTTGGAAACGTGTCCGGCACCTCGAACGCCGCATCGGCAACATTGAGCTTGCGGCCTGACGGCGTGTCGGCTGCACCCTGGCCGACGGTGACGGAGGCGGTTCGGCCGGTGATATGCGCTTTCAGGTCAGCGTCGCGAATGGACGGCAAGCCATCGACCGGCCGCAACGTCACTCCGCTGGCGACGATATTGACGTTGAGGCCGTCGTCGGGGATCGGCGGCCCTTTCCGCGAAAGGTTTCGAACCGGAGAGTTGACCCCGACCTCGATGCGCTGGATCGCGCCGCGTTCGATCCGGTCGACCACCCACTGACGAATATCCGCAACGACCAGCGACGGCCAAACCCGCTTGAGTGCCGATGCTGACATCGGCGTACCGGCAAATCCCAACGTCAGGCGAGGTTCGCCCGAATAGTCGACGGTGCCGGTGCCCGCAACGCCAATCTCACCGTTACTGAAATCGGCCTGTGTCAGGATCACCCGTTTTTTCGCGGTATCGAAGCGCACCCCGATCGAGACGCGATTGAAGATGACCGGCGGCTCGTTGTCATTGCCGGCGAGCAAAACAGTGCCGCCGGACAAGCCCAACTGCCAGTCGGTGACGTTGTCGTTGGGGGGCTCGAGATGCGCCAGCAGCGTGATCCGGTTCTCGCCGGAAATGATCTTGAATGGCGCCACCAGTGCCCGCTTGTTGGCGTCCCATTCAAGGTTCACTTCGGCCGAATCGATCGCCAGCGGAAACTCAGGCGTATCGCTGTCGACAATCTCTCCGGCGCCTGCGGTGATCTTGCCACGGAAATAGGTAGGCAATCCGTCACGGCCGAGTTCGCCCTTCAGTTCGCCGCTTATTGGCAGGTTCGCGCTGTAGTTCATATCTTTGAGCCGCATCGCCAACAGGATGTTGGTGGTCGAAACCTTGTCGGCCTTGATATCCACCGACCGGACGCCGTTGGCCGGCGGGCCGACCGCCACACGCAGCGACCAACCCTGGGCGCCTTCTTCGGCAAGGCTCAACGCGACCCCGCCACCGCTAGGACGGCGCATGCTGAGCGAGATGTTCTGGAAATTCCATTTGTTGCCGCGTTGCTGATCATCAACAATGAGGCTGCCGTTCTTCAAACCAATCTCGTTGAGATTTTGCCCGTCAAGGCCGGTCAGGCTCAGGCTGTCGAGCCAATCCAGGCCTGCCAGCAATCCGGCTTGCGTGCTGTCCGCCGACGGGGCCGGCTGGTCCGGCGAAGGCGGCACCGGTGCGCCCGGCGTAACCGGACGCGGAAAGGTCGGCGGAAGCCCCGCTTCCTTTTTCGAGGCGACGCCGGTGGCGAGCGGACGAGCATTGTCGCCGGTGGAGACGGTGACATAACCATCGGGCGTGATGCGCACGCTGAGTTCGGCATCGACCAGGTTCAGGCTTTCCGCCCGCAAGCGCCCCATCATCAGCGCGTAGCCCGAAAGCCTCACTTCGGCCTTGGGCGCGCTCGCAACGATCGCATGATCGCGATCCCGCACGATGATGTCGCGAATGCGTACCGCGATCCTGATACGGCCGGCCCGCTCGATCTGCGTACCGCCGACCTCGACCGTGTTGCCGTGACCGATATTGTCTTCGATGGCGGCGGCGAGCCAGGGCGTCGCCATGTCGAGATTAATCGGCCCCGCGCCAAGCCGCCACCACAGGCCGCCGAAGCAGCCAGCGAAAATCAGGAGCAGAGACGCAAGGACAATGGTGAGCCGCCAGAACCAGCGCCCACCGGCCAGCCGGCGCCGCAACGATCCCAGGCGATCGGTAAACAGGTAGACTTGGGAATTAGATCGCGACAGCAACCGACGCGCCCGACGCCCCGCCGCCTCATCGTGTTCCGCATGCACGTCGTCGGCGCCGTCCCACTGCTGTCGGACGTTAAGGGGTAGACTGGGATCCTGGGTCGGCCTTTTTTTTACCATTGCCTCTCATTGCCGGCGCCGATGGATGGAACAGGACGGGCAGCGAAGGCTTCACGTGCCAGCATTTCACCCCTCCTCATCCCGATGGGACCGATTTGACCCTCGCCGCCCATCTGGCCGCAGGCTCCCGAAACGAATCTCAAATCCCAAAGTCCACTAAAACCTATATTTGCAAATAGTCCCTCGATTCCCGCCTTCGCAAAAGTGTCGATACCCCCAAAGTTGAAGCGGAACGACCGGCGCCTCGCTTCTCACTCGGCTGCAGCCACACCAGCGGGCGGGTGGCGTGTCGAATTCCTTTTGAGCATAATCCGAAAAGGCCAAGCCGACCTGACCCGGCATGCCTCAATACCTCAATGATTGAGCCGCGGAAAGCGACGAAAGGAAGGCGTATGTCCAAGAAAACTCGCAAGAAAACCGGCAAGAAATCCGGCAAGCCGTCCGCCCGGAAGACAAGCCCGGGATCGAAGGCTTCGGCCAAGCGGGCGGCTTCGAAAACGGGGCGGCCGTCGGCAAAGAAATCAAGCAAGAACTCAAAAACTGGTCAAACCAAAGCGCCGCTTAAGGTTTCGCCCAAGGCGTCAAAGCCGGCTGCGGCAAAATCGAATCGGAATACCGCCGCGCGGTACGCCCTCATGGAAGGCGCGAAAGCCCCCTCGTTCGAATTGCCTCGCGACGGGGGAAATGCGATTTCGCTGGCCGATTTTACCGGCCAGAAACTCGTGCTGTTTTTCTACCCCCGCGCCGACACCCCTGGATGCACGAAAGAGGCGATCGACTTCACCCGACTCAACGGCGCCTTTGCTGACGCCGGTACCGCCGTTATCGGGGTGTCAGGCGATCCGCTCAAGGCGCAGGAGGCGTTTCGGAACAAGCATCAACTTTCGGTTCCTCTTGCGTCGGATGAGAAGCACGAGATGTTGGCGGCCTACGGTGCGTGGGGCGAAAAGTCCATGTATGGCAGGACGTTCATGGGCATCCTTCGCACCACGGTTCTGATCGGCGCCGACGGTAAAATCATCAAGGTCTGGCGCCATGTGAAAGTCGATGGCCACGCCGACGAAGTGCTTGCTGCCGCCCAGGCGGCTTGACCTGAGGAAGCGGCCGTTCGCGAAAAATTAACCATGACCGGGTCAAATCCCTCCCGTAATTTGGGCCGTAAGGAACTCTCCTCCGACCGGCACGGGAGTGCCGATGTCGTATCGTTCCGGTCATCAGTCTGAGTATCGCCAGCCGCAGGATCTTGGCCGGCAAGTCGCCCGACAGCCGGTCAATCCCCACGCACCCAAGCGCGAAGAGAACGGATACACGCTGGTCCATGCCGGCAAGCAGGTCCGCTTCGGGCCGGTAGCTTTCTGGATCGTGGTTGGCACGGTCACGACGCTTGGAATGTGGTCGGCGGCGACCGCTACCTATTTCGCGTTTCGTGACGATGTCCTGACGCGGCTGATCGCTCGCCAAGCGGAAATGCAATATGCCTATGAAGACCGGATCGCGGAACTTCGCGCCAAGGTCGACCGTGCGACCAGCCGGCAATTGCTCGATCAGGAACAATTCGACCAGAAGCTCGAACAGATCATGCGCCGGCAGACCGCGCTCGAATCGCGCGCGAGCGCGATGGGCGCCATTCCTGATATTACGGGATCGGTCAGGACGCCCTCGCGAGGCGCCGCCGTGATCGAGCCGGCAGCCTCCGGGGTGCCGAAGCCGTCTCCGATCAGCGATACTGCGGTGTTCGTCGCGCCGCCCGATCGCGAAGCGCGCCTGGAATCCCGCGCGCCGGTCGTCGTCAATGCGCCGGCGACCAAGGCTGCAAAAATCCAGGGTGTCGACAATGTGATCGTGCGCCTGCAAAACTCGCTCGATCAGGTCGAGCGGCGCCAGCTCGCTTCCCTCACCTCGCTTGAAGACAATCTTGAATCGCGGGCGCGGCGCATGCGCGGCGTATTCACCGATCTCGGCCTCGATGCCGGCCAGTTAGAGGCGGCAACGCCGCGCGCAGCGATGGGCGGGCCTTTTGTGCCGGTGAAGCTTTCTTCGGACGCCGGCGCCTTCGATCGACAGCTTTACCGGATCAACATCAGCCGCGCCCAAGTCGAGCGCCTCAACCGTACGCTGGCGCTGGTGCCGTATCGAAAGCCCGTGGTCGGCGAAGTCGAGTTTACGTCCGGTTTCGGTGTCCGCACCGATCCGTTCCTTGGCCGCCCCGCGATGCATACGGGGCTCGATTTCCGCGCAGCCACCGGCGATCCCGTGCGCGCTACCGCCAATGGCAAGGTCGCATCTTCAGGATGGGCCGGCGGCTATGGCCGGATGGTGGAAGTCGACCATGGCAATGGCTTGTCCACCCGTTACGGACATCTGTCGGAAATCGATGTGAAGGTCGGCGATGTCGTCAAGATCGGACAAGTGATCGGTCTGGTCGGTTCGACCGGCCGCTCGACCGGACCGCATCTACACTACGAAACCCGCATCGATGGCGAGGCCGTCGACCCGCAGAAATTCCTGCGCGCCGGCGTTCGGCTCAGCGCTGGCTAAATCTCTTTGTTTTGATGCGTTTTCTACCGCAGATAAGTCTACGCAAAACGCTATGGCGCTAATCCACGTCCTCGACCGCACCGGGCTCCGTGCCAAAAGCGCGCTGAGCCAACGTCGCCGCCATGAATTCGTCGAGGTCGCCGTCGAGCACGCCTGAGGTGTCAGAGGTCTGCACGCCGGTGCGGAGGTCCTTGACCATCTGATAGGGCTGCAGGACGTAAGACCTGATCTGATGGCCCCAGCCGATATCGGTCTTGGCGGCCTGATCGGCGGCGGCCTGTGCCTCGCGCTTTTTCAACTCGATCTCGTAGAGCCGCGCGCGCAGCATGTCCCACGCCTGCGCGCGGTTTTTGTGCTGCGACCGTCCGGCCTGGCAGACCACCGCAACGCCGGTCGGAATGTGGGTCAGGCGGACCGCGGATTCGGTCTTGTTGACGTGCTGGCCGCCCGCGCCGCCCGATCGCATGGTGTCGGTGCGTACATCCGATTCCTTGATGTCGATCTTGATGCTGTCGTCGATGACCGGAAAGATCGCCACACTCGAAAACGAAGTATGCCGGCGCGCGTTGGAATCGAACGGAGATATCCGTACCAGCCGATGCACGCCCGCTTCGGTCTTCAGCCAACCATAGGCGTTGTGACCGCTGATCTGGATGGTGGCCGATTTGATCCCGGCCTCTTCACCTTGGGACTCCTCAAGGTACTCGATCTTGAATCCGTGCTTTTCGGCCCAGCGGGTGTACATCCGCAGCAGCATCTGGGCCCAATCCTGGCTCTCGGTGCCGCCGGCGCCGGCATGAACCTCCAGATAGGAATCGAACCGATCCGCCTCGCCCGACAGCAGCGCTTCGAGCTCGCGCCGAGCGACTTCTTTCTGGATGCCTTTCAACGCCGCCTCGGCCTCAGCCACGACGGCCGCGTCGTTCTCGGCCTCGCCGAGCTCGATCATGCCGATATTGTCGTCAAGCTCGCGCTCGACCTTGCCGATGCCGGACAACGCATCCTCCAGCGAGGTGCGTTCCTGCATCAGCTTCTGCGCTTTTTGCGGATCGTTCCACAGAGTGGGATCTTCGGCGAGCTGGTTCAGCTCCGCCAGGCGCGCGGTGGATTTTTCGACGTCAAAGATGCCTCCTCAGCAGCCCGACTGACTGCTTGATCTCTTCGACTAGACGTTCGACTTCGGCGCGCATGATTTTCTCTAACTTGTTTGGCTTGAAGCGCAGCACTCACAACACTTCCGCCTGACGTAGCGGCGGAAGTCACAAAGTGCAATCCAGTATCCCGGTTCTGACATTCGTATCTTGTCTCGGAGGCTTCGTTTACGAATGTCAGAACCAAAGGGACACTAGCAAATATATTATTCTAGTGCGGTTTTGAATTTGACATTCGCTATTCGAAGCTCGCCGCCGTGCTGGAGCGAATGTCAAATCCACCGCACTAGCTTTTAATACAGACCGCCAGTGCCGGAACGAAACAGGCCTCGATCGGCGTCGGGTTGCTGCTGCGGCTGCAGCGGACGGCCATCGGCATCGGCAACACCAATGACGGAGTAGTTATCCGGCGGCGCCGTTCCCGGTTTGAAGGCTTCCAGGATGGTCCGGCCGCCGTCGCCGGGACCGACGCGCATGCCGGTCTTGGCGTCGACGCGGATCAATTTGATGCCGGCCGGGACCTTGAACGGGATCGCCGGCTTGTCGGCGAGCGCCAATTTGAGGAAGTCGCGCGCGATCGGCGC
>DATHPL010000017.1:0-7368 GCA_035483915.1 Bradyrhizobium sp. | reverse complement strand
CTATCCCGAGCTGTTCCAGACCCGGTACCGCGTCTCGGCGATGGCAATCGCACAGAACATCGGCACCATGATTACGGCGCTGCTGCCGGCGCTTTTTGCTACCGTCGCGCCTCCGGGATCAAGCGATGTCTGGTTCACGGTCGGCGCGATCGCCTTTGCGGTCACCCTGATCTCGGCCATCGCCGCCTACTCGGCGCGGGAAACCTATCGGGTTGCGGCAAACGACCTCGGCAATCCGAACGCCGCGCCGATCGAGAAGCAGGATTATGACCGGCAGCGAGCGGCCTCACTCGCCGGTGTGGCGCCGGCGTAGCTGTTGATAGCGGGTAGCCGAAGATGATCGATGGACGAACGAAGCTGATCGCCCACATCGGCGATCCGACGGAAACGTTCAAATCTCCAATGATCTACAATCCGTTGTTCGAGGCGCGAAAGATCAACGCGGTCGTTATGCCCTTGGGCTGCAAGAGCGAGGACTACGCACTCTTTCTGAAGCCGCTGTTCAAGCTCACGAACATTCTTGGCGCGCTCATCACCATGCCGCACAAGGTCGCAACGCTTGCGCTCGTTGACGAAGCCTCGGTATCGGCGAGGATCGCGGGCGCCTGCAACGCCGTGAAGATGGACGAACGTGGCCGCCTGATCGGCGATATGTTTGACGGCGAGGGGTTTGTACGCGGTGTTGAGAGGAAAGGCCGGCGGATCGCCGGAGCAAGTGCCTTTATCGCCGGTTGCGGCGGGGTTGGCAGCGCGATTGCGGCGTCCATCGCAAAGGCCGGCGTTTCCAGGCTCGGCCTCTACGACGTGTCGGCGCCTGCGCTCGATGCGCTCGCCAAGCGTCTCAAATCCCATTATCCGAATCTTGAAGTGATCGCGGGTTCAACTGATTCCGCCGGATATGACATCGTCGTCAACGCTACGCCGCTTGGCATGAAAAAGGACGATCCGCTTCCGATGCGAATGGACGGCATTTCCCCTTCGGCCTTTGTCGGCGAAGTCGTCATGAAAGAGGAAATGACGCCGTTTCTGGCCGCGGCGCGCGCGAAAGGATGCGAGGTTCAAGTGGGTCTCGATATGCTGTTCGAACAGATCCCGGCCTACCTTGAATTCCTCGGCCTTGGCACGGCGACGCCGGACGAATTGCGCAAACTCGCACAAATTCATTATTGAGCGGCTGGTTCCGCGTTATTCGCCATTCCAACCACAGGCACGTAGTCGCTCGCGCATATGTTCCGGCGCTGGCGCCACCACGCGCACCGGCTCTTTGTTTTTGGAAATCGGAATTCCGATCTCGCGGGAATGCAGATGCAGGCGCGGTTCGCCAAAACGAGGCCCGTTGCCGTAGATATTGTCACCGAAAATCGGCCAGCCCTGAGCTGATGAGTGCACGCGCAATTGATGGGTACGGCCGGTGACGGGTTCCAGCGCGAGCCAGGTCAGGCCTTCCCCGCGCCCCATCACTTTCCAGTTGGTCACGGCCTGTTGTCCTTCTGGGTCGACCTTTTGCCACCAGCCGCGCTCGGCGTTGAGCCGGCCGAGCGGCATGTCGATCGCCCCCTCATCCCCAGCCGGGCCGCCCTCGACGACGGCCCAATAGGTTTTCGAAATCTTGCCGTGCTTGAACAGAAGCCCCAGCGAGGCCGTCGCCTTGCGGTGCCGTCCCAGCACCAGGCAGCCCGACGTATCCTTGTCGAGCCGATGCGCCAGCACCGGCGGGCGGGGCAGGCCAAACCTTAACGCATCGAAGGAGGCTTCGAGATTGGGACCGCCCTTTGGACCGCGATGGACCGGAAGGCCTGCCGGCTTGTCGATCACCAGCATCAGCCCGTCGCGATGAAGCACGCGGGCGAGGATTTCCTCCGCGGTCAGTTGGGGAACGTCAATCGGGCGGTCAAGACTTTCGCTCATCGCTTTAAACCGCTAACACACCCCGCCATGACTGAGGAAGCACCTAAACAGAGCTGGTGGCGGCGGCTGTCCAGCGGGTTGAAGCGGACATCGAGTTCGCTCGGCACCGCGGTTGCCGATCTCGTGACCAAGCGCAAGCTCGACCGTGCCATGCTCGACGACATCGAGGATGTGCTGCTGCGCGCCGATCTCGGAACCGAGGTCGCGGCGCGAATATCCACGGCCGTCGGCGTCGGCCGCTACGACAAATCGATTTCGGCCGATGAAGTCAAAGCGGTGGTCGCAACCGAAGTCGAAAAAGTGCTGGCGCCGGTCGCCAAGTCCTTGGTCATTGACGAGACCAAAAAACCGTTCGTCATCTTGGTCGTCGGCGTCAACGGCTCCGGCAAGACCACCACCATCGGCAAACTGGCGGCGAAGTTTTCGGCCGAAGGCCGCAAGGTGATGCTGGCCGCCGGAGACACTTTCCGCGCCGCCGCGATCGAGCAGCTGAAAGTCTGGGGCGAACGAACGAAGTCGCCGGTCATTGCCGGAACGCAAGGCTCGGACTCCGCCAGCCTCGCTTTTAACGCGCTGTCGGCGGCACGCGATGAGAAGCGTGACGTGCTCCTGATCGATACCGCTGGACGGCTGCAAAACAAGGCCGAGCTCATGAACGAACTCGAAAAGGTCGTTCGCGTCATTCGAAAGGTGGATGACACCGCGCCGCACGCAGTGCTGCTGGTGCTGGATGCCACGGTGGGACAAAACGCACTCTCGCAAGTCGAGGCATTTCATCGTATCGCTGGCGTCACCGGCCTGGTGATGACCAAGCTCGACGGCACCGCCCGCGGAGGAATTCTGGTGGCGCTGGCCGAGAAATATAAGCTGCCGGTGCATTTCATCGGCGTCGGCGAAGGCGTTGACGATCTCGCGCCCTTTACCGCACGGGATTTCGCGCAAGCCATCGCCGGAATAGAGTAGGCGTTATCCTTCGGGACGCGGCTGCGCCGCTCCTTCTAATGGAACAATGATGGACAAGACCCAGCCGCATCCGATGTTCAAGCTCGCCACCGAATTGGGGCCGCTTCTCGTATTCTTTGTCGCGAACGCAAAGTTTCATTTGTTTGTCGCCACTGGCGCTTTCATGGTGGCGATTGTCGCGGCGATGATCGCCTCTTATGTCGTGACACGACACGTGCCGCTGATGGCGCTCGTCACCGGCATCGTCGTGCTGGTGTTCGGAACGCTGACGCTCGTGCTGCATGATGAGACCTTCATCAAGGTCAAGCCCACCATCATCTATGGCTTGTTTGCGTTTGTGCTTGGCGGCGGACTTTTGTTCGGCCGCTCCTTCATCGCCATTCTGTTCGACCAGATGTTCAATCTGACCCCGCAGGGCTGGCGAATTCTCACGTTGCGCTGGGCGCTGTTCTTTCTCGCGATGGCCGCTCTGAACGAAGTCATCTGGCGCACGCAGAGCACCGATTTCTGGGTCGGCTTCAAGGCCTTCGGTGTGATTCCGCTGACGATGCTGTTTGCGATCACCCAGATGCCGCTGATCAAGCGCTTCCATATTGACCCGGTCTCGCTGCAAACCAGCGACGCGGCGGAGGGAGACGTCAGCACGGATAGAAGCTAGGGCGAGGTTAGCCGCATTGCGGAATCTCGCATTTCTCTCCGAGGGTAACTCAGTTTCGAGTTAGTCGAGAATTGGCAGAAGCCGCCGGCTGCGAACAACGCACGGTTCCGTTGGCTCGTGGTTTGCGAGACCGCCTTGCAATTCCAGGAATCGCTGGCAAGGTTGCGTCCGTTTCAAAATCCGGTTGCTCGCATCAAGAAGTCGATCAATGACTCACGCGGAATTGCTAGGTTACGCCGCTGCAGCATGCGTTTTCGTGACGTTCTACATGAAAACCATGGTGCCGCTTCGGATCGCGGGCATTGTCAGCAATTTCCTTTTTATCGGCTACGGCTACGCCGTCGATGCCTACCCGGTGCTGATCCTTCACCTGGTTTTGTTGCCGCTCAACATCGTCCGGTTGCGCCAGATGCTGCGGCTGATCAAACAGATCGAGGAAGCGACCCGAGACGACATGAATCTGAACTGGGTCAAGCCTTTCAGCTCTACGCAGGTGGCTGCCGTTGGCGATGTGCTGTTTCGTCGTGGCGACCCGGCAAGTGAAATGTACTTCATTGTGTCTGGGCGTTTCCGGGTGAGGGAACTCAGCGTCGATCTCGAAGCCGGCGAGGTGTTCGGCGAGCTTGGATTTTTGAACGCGGGCCAGGCTCGAACGGCGACGGTCGAATGTTTGGCGAGCGGTGAATTGCTGCGGATCAGCTATGACCATGTCATGCAGCTTTATGTACAGGATCCCAAATTCGGGTTTTATTTTCTGCACCTTGTGAGCAAGCGGCTGTTCCACAATTTGTCGCTGGTATCGCAACCGCCCGGCCAGTCGGGTTAGCTCTTTGATAGAGCATGATCTCTGCGTAACCGCTTCGCGTTTGTCGCGAGGGAAAACCGCTACACACTTTTCCGGATCATGCTTGGTCAGGATCCTGCCTTCAGCGCCTTGTCGATCTCGGCGCGAAGGACGGTGTTGATGTTGTCCGGCGTTACCGGGCCGACCAGCTTGTAGACGATGGTGCCTTCGCGCCCGACAATGAAGGTTTCGGGCACGCCATAGACGCCCCATTCGATCGAGGCGCGGCCGTTGGCGTCGACGCCGACAATGCCGAACGGGTTGCCATAGCGCCCGAGAAAGCGCCGGGCATTGTCGGCGGAGTCCTTGTAATTGATGCCGACGATTTGCAGCCGCGGGTCGCGGCCAAGCTCGGTCAGCAACGGGGCTTCGTCATGGCAGGGCACGCACCAGGACGCCCAGACATTGACGAGCGAGACCTTGCCCTTGAAGGCGGAGGGATCAAGTCCGGGGATTGGCGCGCCGTTGTTGGCGAGCCCTTGCAATGCCGGCAATGGCGTTTGTGGCGCGGGATGGCCGATCAGGGCGGATGGAATGCGCGAGGGGTCGCCGTCGCCAAGCCGGAACCAGAAGATCGCGGCGAGCGCCGCAAAGACGACCAGCGGCAACGCCATCAGCCAGCGCGAACTTCGCGGCGCATCGTTTGATATTTTGGGCTCGCTCTCGCTCATGTCTTATCCGTCATGTTGCGCCCGGAGCGGCGGACGACCCCTTCAGATTCCAGTTCGCTCAAGCGTCGCTTCTGGGCGCGATAATCGATCGCAATCCACCCGATCAGCAACACCACGACCGCCAGGACCACCAGATAGGAGGTCGCGATAAAATTCGCGTAGGGACCAAGCGACATGGCGTCAGGCCGGACGCTGGCCGGCTTGCGCCACGTGAATCATCTGCATCGCGCGCACACGGCGGCGGAGGATTTCATTGCGCATCGCGGCCAGGTGCAGGGTGAGGAACAACAGCGAAAACGCCAATGCCATCACCAATAGCGGCGTCAGGAAGGCACGGTCGAGCGTCGGTCCACCCATCCGCATCACCGAGGCCGGTTGATGCAGTGTGTTCCACCAGTCGACCGAAAACTTGATGATCGGAAGGTTGATGGCGCCAACCAGCGTCAGCACCGCAGCGGCCCGTGCCGCGCGTGACGGATCTTCGACCGCCCGCCACAGCGCGATCAGGCCAAGATACATCAGGAACAGGATCAACACCGATGTCAGCCGCGCATCCCATTCCCAATAGGTGCCCCACATCGGCCGGCCCCAGAGCGAGCCGGTGACCAGCGCCAGAAAGGTGAAGGCAGCGCCAAGCGGGGCGGCGGCTTTTGCGGCGACGTCGGCAAGCGGATGCCGCCACACCAGTGTGCCCAGCGCGGCCAAGCTCATCACACCCCAGACGAACATCGACAGCCACGCGTTCGGCACGTGAATGAACATGATCTTGACGGTCGCGCCCTGCTGATAGTCATCGGGCGCCATCGCCGACTGGTATAGGCCGATCGCGAGCAGGATAGCGGTTACTCCCGCAAGCCACGGCAACAGGCGCGCCGTGAAAGCGAGGAACCGAGTCGGATTGGCGAGGTCGATCAGCGTCATGGCATCCTGTTAATGGTCGGGGGCGTTGCAGGCAATCGGCATAAAGGCTTTTGAGCGAGAGTTGATGGGCGTCAATCCAGTCCGTGCCGAAGGCTCGCGGCCGCTGCAAATGGCCCAATGACCAGGCCGAACAGCGACAGCGCGCACAGGATCGAAAACGGTGCGCCGAAAGACAACGACCCGGTGATCGCCGCTTCCGAGGCCGCCACGCCAAAGATCAGCACGGGTATCGACAGCGGCAATACCAAAACGGCGAGCAGCAGGCCGCCGCGATGCAGCGTCACTGCGAGGGCTGCTCCAATCATGCCGGTGAATGTCAGTGCCGGCGTGCCTGCGAGGAGTGTCAGCGCCACGGCCGCGGTCGCGCTGACGTCGAGATTAAGCAGAAGGCCCAGGACCGGCGTCGCAATGATGAGCGGCAATCCCGCGGCGAGCCAATGGGCCAGCGCTTTGGCTGCGCACGATAATTCCAGTGGCGTTCGGCTCATCGTGATCAGATCGAGCGAGCCGTCATCGTGATCGGCCGTGAACAGGCGATCCAGCGTCAAGAGACTAGCGAGCAAGGCGCCGAGCCAGAGGATCGCGGGCCCGAGCCGCGCCAACAGCGCAAGGTCGGGTCCGATGGCGAACGGCATCAGCACCACGACGGTGAGGAAGAACAACACGCCGATCAGGGCGCCGCCGCCGACGCGAAGCGCGATCCGGATGTCGCGGCGGATCAGGGCGGAAAGCGCGCTCACGAGGCGTCTCCGACGCGCAAGGTGCGCGCGGCAATTCCTAACGGCATGTGGGTGGCGGCGATGATCAGGCCGCCGCGCGCCAGATGATCCCCCATCAGGGTTGAGAACAGTTTTTGCCCCGCGGTATCCAGCGCGTTGGTGGGTTCATCGAGCAGCCAGACCGGCCGCCGCACGGTCAGCAGACGGGCGATCGAAAGCCTCCGCCGCTGTCCCGCGGACAGATAGGCGGCCGGCAAACGTGCCGCATGGTCGAGCTCGACGATGGCGAGGTTCTCGGCCAGATCCGACGTCATCCCGCCCAGAAAATCCCGCCAAAACCTGAGGTTCTCCGACACGCTGAGCGCCGGCTTCAGCGCATCGCGATGGCCGAGATAATGCGATTGCTCGGCCAGCGTCAGCTCGTCTTCGCCGCCTTCGAGCACGATCGACCCACCGGCGGGAGCCAGCACGCCCGCAATCAGCCGTAGCAACGAGGTTTTGCCGGCTCCGTTGGGGCCGACCACCGCCAGCGCCTCGCCGGAGCTCGCCTCGAAATCGAGGCCGGAAAAGACTTCCCGGCCGCCCCGCACACATCTGACGCCGCGTCCCGAGAGCCGCATTATTTCCCCTTGCCGCGCATTGCTTTTAAACGCTTCTCGGTGTGGCGGTGATTGTTGAAAGATT
>DATHPL010000016.1:0-3718 GCA_035483915.1 Bradyrhizobium sp. | reverse complement strand
AAGGACGACCACCTGCAATACGCCATCACCTGGTTCGCTTTGGCGGGCGCGGTTGTGATCGCCTTTTTCGTCTGGTCGCGCGGCAAACGTCACCGCGCCGGGCAAGGATAGTTTGCTCGTTGCATTCGGCCGGCCGGGCCGTCAAGACAACTGCTTGTTCTCGCGACCGGCGACTGGCAGCTGTTCGGTTTGAACCGCCTCAAGGCGCGCCATCATCAGGATGCCGGCGACGAAGGCCAAGTCAAGGTCCTCGGCCTGTTCGATCGCGTCATCGATTTTCTCAACCAGTACTCTCGTCTTGTTATGTCGGAACATCAAAGTCTCCTTTGCAGACATCGCACCAACGGCGCCTCAAATCGCCTTCCAAACTCATCTGATGATCACGAACCTAACGACGCCTTGTCAGGCAGCCAGGACCGGATCGCAGATCACGGGACGCTCGACAGCGGGAAGGCCCTACCAGACCAGCATCGGTCCTGGTGCTGAGCGGCGGATGCAGATAGGCGTGAAATCCGCGCGCGTTGATTTCGGATTCGAACAGCTTGACGACTGCAGGCGCGCTAAGGCGCCCGCCCGCATCGACAAAGTCGAATGCTCGCGTTCCCCATTGCCGAGCTGTGTCAGCCACCACGTCCCCTCGCTCCCATTAAGAGATTGCAACCTCACCGTGCTTGCGTCAATTACGGATCAACTTTCCGCTGACCGCATCGTCCGCGCCAACCCGCTCCATGGAAGGCGCCCACCGCCAAGGGACAGGTGGCGAAGGTTCGGCATCCTGGTTGGTGTGGGTGGAACGACCGAAAACAAACAAGGCCGCGTTCGCCGCCCTGCCAAGCGTTCCGGCTTGGCTAGCTGGAACGTCAAACAAGAAGCGGTTTCCAGTTCCTGTCAAAACGCTTATGGTGGCGCCGCTTTGCCTCCGGCGGAGTGATTTTATACATAAATGTCAAAGGCTTGATCGGATATCGGGCCTTTGGAGGGTGGTTTGACGCAGTACATTTCGACGCGGGGGGAGGCTCCCGCTCTGGGTTTTTGTGAAGTGATGCTGGCCGGGCTCGCTCGCGACGGCGGCCTCTACGTGCCCGAAGTCTGGCCGCAGCTCTCGGCCCAAACCATCGCCGGATTTTTCGGGCGGCCTTACTGGGAGGTCGCGGTCGACGTGATTCGGCCCTTTGTCGCCAACGAGATTTCCGACGCCGATCTCGGGCGCATGGCCAACGAGGCCTACGCCACGTTTCGTCACCCCGCGGTGGTGCCGCTCGATCAGACCGGGCCCAATCAATTCCTACTGGAGCTGTTTCACGGCCCGACGCTGGCGTTCAAGGACGTCGCGATGCAGTTGCTTTCGCGGCTGATGGATCATGTGCTGGCGAAACGGGCGCAGCGCACCACGATCGTGGTGGCAACATCCGGCGATACCGGCGGCGCGGCGGTCGATGCCTTTGCGGGCCTCGATAACGTCGACCTCATCGTGCTGTTTCCGCACGGCCGCATCTCGGACGTGCAACGGCGGATGATGACCACAACCGGCGCCGGCAATGTTCATGCGCTGGCCATCGAAGGCACCTTCGACGATTGCCAGGCGATCGTGAAGGAGTTGTTCAACGACCACGCGTTTCGCGATGCGGTTGCTTTGTCGGGAGTTAATTCCATCAACTGGGCTCGCATCGTGGCGCAGGTGGTCTATTACTTCACGTCCGCCACCGCCCTTGGGGCGCCGGCGCGCAGCGTCGACTTCACCGTACCGACGGGGAATTTTGGCGATATCTTTGCCGGCTTCGTTGCCAAGCGTATGGGGTTGCCGATCAGGTGGTTGCGCATCGCCTCCAACGTCAACGACATCCTGCCGCGCACCCTCAAGACCGGAATCTACGAAACCCGCGAAGTTCACGCTTCGACCTCGCCGTCGATGGATATTCAGGTGTCGTCGAATTTCGAACGCCTGCTGTTCGAAGCGAGCAACCGTGACGCCGCGCTCGTGCGCCGGCTGATGGCTTCGCTCAAGCAGTCCGGCCGCTTTGTGCTGCCGGATGCGGTTCTGGCCGCGGTGCGCGCCGAATTCGATGCCGGCCGCGCCGACGAAACCGAGACCAGCGCCGTCATTCGCGCCGCCTGGCGCGAAGCCGGCGATCTGGTCGATCCGCACACGGCGGTCGCCCTCGCAGTAGCGGACCGCGACAGGCCGGATTCGAAAGTGCCCAACATCGTGCTGTCGACCGCGCATGCCGCCAAGTTTCCCGATGCAGTGGAGGCGGCCTGCGGTGTAAGGCCGGAACTGCCGCCCTGGCTTGAAGGTTTGATGACCAAGTCCGAGCACGTCCAAGTCATGAAAAACGACAAGGTCGAAGTTGCGCGATTTGTCCGCTCGGTCAGCCGAGCCGCGAAAGAAGGAACTGCGGGATGAGCGTTGAAGTCACCAAGCTGCCGTCTGGCCTCACCGTCATCACCGATACCATGCCGCATCTGCAGACCGCCGCACTCGGGATTTGGGCGGGCGTCGGCGGCCGCGACGAAAAGCCCAATGAGCACGGGATATCGCACCTGCTCGAACATATGGCGTTCAAGGGAACGACGCGGCGGACGTCACGCGAGATCGTCGAGGAGATCGAGGCGGTCGGCGGCGATCTCAACGCCGGCACGTCGACGGAAACCACCGCCTATTATGCCCGTGTCATGAAGGCCGACGTTCCGCTGGCGCTCGATGTGCTCTCCGACATTCTCACCAACCCTTCTTTCGTGCCCGATGAACTCGAGCGGGAAAAGAGCGTCATTGTGCAGGAAATCGGCGCTGCCCAGGACACGCCCGACGATGTAGTGTTCGAGCATCTCAACGAGCTGTGTTACCCCGACCAGCCGATGGGGCGTTCGCTGCTCGGAACGGCGAAGACGCTGAAGTCCTTTAACCGCGACATGCTGCGCGGTTATCTTTCGACGCATTATCGTGGTCCTGACATGGTGGTCGCAGCGGCTGGCGCCGTCGATCACATGCGGGTGGTCGAAGACGTGGCGCAGCGTTTTGCAGACTTCGACGGCACGCCGGCGCCAAAGCCCGAGCCAGCGATGTTCGGCAAGGGAGGCTCACGCGTGGTGCACCGCGAGCTTGAGCAGGCGCATCTGACGCTGGCGCTCGAAGGGGTTCCGCAGACCGACCTGTCGCTGTTTTCGCTTCAGGTTTTCACCAACATTCTCGGCGGCGGCATGTCATCGCGCCTGTTTCAGGAAGTGCGCGAGAAACGCGGACTCTGTTATTCGATCTACTCTTTCCACGCACCCTATATCGATACCGGATTTTTCGGCCTTTATACTGGCACCGATCCGGGCGACGCGCCGGAGATGATGGAAGTCATCGTCGATGTCATCAACGACGCCGTCGAAACGTTGACGGAAGCCGAGATTGCGCGCGCCAAGGCGCAGATGAAGGCCGGTCTGTTGATGGCGCTGGAAAGCTGCAGCTCACGCGCGGAGCAACTGGCGCGCCATATCCTGGCCTATGGACGGCCGTTGACGGTCGAGGAACTGGTGACGAGGATCGATGCCGTCAGCGTCGAGACGACCCAAAATGCCGCGCGTGCGTTGTTGTCCCGCAGCCGGCCCGCGGTCGTTGCACTTGGCAGCGGGAGGGGGCTAGACACGGCGGTCGCTTTTGCGGAAAAATTGACCCAATCGAAGGCCAAGGAGCGCCTTCACTGACGGCCGTTGCACGACGACAGGCGCATGA
>DATHPL010000015.1:0-2696 GCA_035483915.1 Bradyrhizobium sp. | reverse complement strand
TACGGCGATCTCTGGTTCGACGATTTCAAGCGTCAGGGCGGACCGATGGGGCTGACGCTGGTCGACGAAGAACGCTTTGCGCGGCCGGATACGTCGGTGGCTGGCCAGGTGCTGAAGCTTGTCGCCGCCAATCCCGATGCGATCCTGATCGGCGCGTCCGGCACCGCGGCGGGCCTGCCGCAATCGGCATTGCGCGAGCGTGGCTACAAGGGGCTGATCTATCAGACCCACGGCGCCGCGAGCATGGATTTCATCCGCATCGCGGGCCCCGCGGCCGAAGGCGTGATCATGGCCTCAGGGCCGGTGATGAATCCGGAAGGCCAGGCGGACAGTGCGCTGACCAAGAAGCCGGGCCTTGCGCTCAATACGGCTTACGAAGCCAAATATGGCCCCAACAGCCGCAGCCAATTCGCCGGCCACGCCTATGACGCATTCGAGGTTCTCAAGCGCGTCATCCCAGTCGCGCTCAAAAGCGCCAAGCCCGGCACGGCTGAATTCCGCGAGGCGATCCGCCAGGGCTTCATGAGCGAGCACGAAATCGCGGCGACGCAAGGCGTCTACAACTGGACCGAAAAGGATCGCTCCGGCCTCGATGACCGCTCGCGCATCCTGCTGACGGTAAAGGACGGCAAATACGTCCCGGCGATGTGAGAGCCCGGTACTTCCCGATTTTGAAAGACGAGCTCCGTCGGCCGACGCGAATCACGAGACTGTCATGATCACGCTTCGTTAATCGTTCGAAATTAGATTCCATATCATTAGAACTTACGACGCTAGCTTTATTTATTGGCAGATAGCGCGCTATCGCGATGACGTGTTCGGCCGCAGTCATTAGCCAGCCGACCCCGACGGGAGCAGCAGCGACGCGAGCGCGTGCTGCCTATCGCGAGGCGATCTCGAGAAAGGGATTGCGTGACCTGGGGCAATCGCAAATCGGATCGGGTGCAGTTTCAACAAGCCTACCCCGCGAACCTCATGGGGGTCGATGGTACGTGGCGGCGCCGTTGCGTGATGCGCGACGTGTCGTCCACGGGCGCGAGGCTTGAAATCAAGGGAACGACCGATGTCCTCCAGGCAAAGGAATTCTTTTTGGTCCTGTCATCGACGGGGCTGGCGTTTCGACGGTGTGAGCTGGTTTGGCTCGACGGCACGATCGCCGGCATACGCTTCCTGACGAACAAGGCTGAGCAAAAGCGCGCGAAACGTCCCTGAGACATGCAGAGAATGGCCAGCCGATAGGCCGAGGTCGGTTCGGCTATTGCGAACGCGCCAGTCTTTTGTTCTGACGCGTTTTCCTTATCCGAACCGGTTTCCATTTCGCTCGAAAACGCGCTAACCGGCGAACCATCGTCAGAACCGGACTGTCCGTTGCGCCGCCGACAGCGAAAATGTCTCGAAGGTCTTTTTGGCTTTTTCCAGTTCTTCGGCAGGGGCCGGCGAGTGGCCGGGGCGGTGCTTTACGATCGCGTTGGCCGTTGCCCAGTCGAGCCTCGATGCCTTGCAGGCCAGAACGAGCCCTTCGATGCTGTCGCTGACCAGCAAACGCTGAATGACTTCGATCGGCGAGCCGGTCAGGAAAGCGAGCGCCGCGACGATGTCGGTGTATTCGCCGGTAACGGCGAAGCGGTTGATCGTCGAGTCGTTCAACCTGCCTTTGCGACCCAGTTCCACCACCCTGGCTTGTGCGCTCGCATAGTCGGGGGGCTGATCTGAATTCCCCAGGATCGCCGTTGCGTCGGTCGTGGCGATCGTATTTTCAATTTGATCTCGCATCACGCCGGGCATCGCGTTCAGTTCGCGCATCCGGGTATCTTCAAGTTTGGAGTGAAACCGGCGTTTAAGCGGGGTTGGAATGTCCCTTCTTCGCCCGAGCCTTTCCGCTAGGCCCTTGTCGCTCTCACCGAGCTGAATCAGTCTGGCCCAACTGTCCTCGGACAGTTTGGCGCCCTTGTTTTCCGCAAGCGCGTGATGAACGGCGCGATCTCCACACCGCACGAGGACCTCGCTGACGGGACGGGCGACGTCGTACCGGCCTGCGACCGTCAAGCGTTGCTTGCCGCCACAGGACTGAGCCACCTCGATCAGCAGGTCCTGCGCGAGACTTCCCGATTCCAGGATAGGCAGCGAGACCGATTCGTCTTCGTGCAAGGCAAGCCGCCGGGTGGCCTGCGGCAACGTGTACTTCGTTTCGGTCAACTGCCGGCTTATCTGGGTCAAAAGCTGCCTGTCGACCCGGTCGATCAACCGGACAAAGACATCATCGAACAGGGCAATCTGGTGGGTGGTCAGGCTGTCAACGTGGCCTAAGAAAAACTTTGTAACCTGATTGAGGATGTCAGCCCACCGCTCGGGAGGCCATCCATCAATCGCGTCCAGCTCTGAAAGTAGTGCTGCCGATGCCGCTACCACCGGGGACCTCTGGGCTTCGACAAAACTCGGGCAGCCTTGTCAAAATCGTCATGCAATTGTTTCTGATCCGGCCAAAATAGCCTCACAACGGCTAAAGTTCCCTTAAGGGCATCTATACGGGAGCGGCGGGCCGGAACGGGAATTGGGGCTGAAGCACCTGATCTTCCGGGGTAAATGGGTCCCGGGTAACATTGCGGCTAGAAGCCGAGATAGCTTGCGGCAACGCCTGCGTTACCGGCGATGTCCTTTGCCGTCCCGGCCAAGACGAATTCGCCGAGTTCCATGAC
>DATHPL010000014.1:0-1959 GCA_035483915.1 Bradyrhizobium sp. | reverse complement strand
ACGCGCTTCTCGGGGTGAGAGCCGACTTCGCGCCGGTCAGCCTGCTCGACGTCGGTGCAGGTCCGGGCACGGCGAGCTGGGCCGCCGCCGAGACATTCTCCTCGCTCCAAAACTTCATGCTGCTCGATATCAATGCCGCCTTGCAATCGCTGGCGCTGGAGCTCGGCCGTGAGCATGCGCGGCTCGCCGCGATGACCAGCCGCCGAGACGCCCATGCGCTCGACGAGGCGGAGCCGGCTGATCTCGTGATCGCCAGCTACCTGATCGGCGAAGTCGGTGATGCCGAAAGGCGAACTTTGACCGAGCGCTTGTGGGCCAAGACCCGCGATACGTTGCTGGTCGTCGAGCCGGGCACGCCGGCAGGCTATGAGCGGATCATCGCGCTTCGCGCGCAACTGATCGCGGCCGGGGCCCATGTCGCCGCCCCCTGCCCTCACGACGAAAATTGCCCGCTTTCGGCGCCGGACTGGTGCCACTTCGCCCAGCGATTACCGCGGCTACGCGCGCATATTCAAGTCAAGGGAGCAGAGCTTCCTTTCGAGGATGAAAAGTTCAGCTATGTGGTGCTGACGCGCGACCCCGCACCTATGAAGTTTTCCCGCGTGCTGGCGCCGCCCGTGCTCAACAAAGTCGAAGTGTCGGCCAAACTGTGCACCGCCGACGGCGTGAGCTTCACGAAAGTGCCGCGCCGCGACAAGGCCGCGTATGCCAAAGCCCGGCGCTGGCGCTGGGGCGAGGCCCTTTTCGATTAAAGCCTTGATGGATTAAAGTTAACTCGGTCCGGTGGCCCTGCGGTTGAACGATCCCGGCCTTGCGGCCGACTAAACCGATACCCACCTCGGGGCGGCTGCGGGGTCAGTTTGCCCGGCATTTTGTGATTGCATCAGGAGCCTATTTCCATGTCCGGCTGGATCGTCCTCGGCGTCATTGTCGTTCTCGTCCTGTTTGCCTTCGGCGCCTATAACCGGCTGGTCGCGCTCAGCCAGCGCGTCAACCAGGCCTTTGCCGATATCGACGTGCAGCTCAAGCAGCGTCATGACCTGATCCCGAACCTGGTCGAGACGGTGAAGGGGTACGCGGCGCATGAGCGCGGTACGCTGGACGACGTCATCAAGGCGCGCAATTCCGCCATGTCGGCGCAAGGTCCGGCCCAGGTCTCAGCGGCGGAAAACCAGTTGAGCGGCGCGCTCGGCCGGTTGATCGCGTTGTCGGAGGCCTATCCGGACCTCAAGGCCAACGCGAACTTCCAGCAACTCGCGACCGAATTGTCGGATCTCGAAAACAAGATCGCGGCCAGCCGCCGTTTCTTCAACAACGCGGTCCAGGAATACAACACCGGCATCCAGCAGATGCCGGCTGCCTTGTTCGCCGGCATGTTCGGTTTCACCCGCAAGGATTTCTTCGATCTCGGCGCCAGCCGCACCGAAGTCGAGGCCGCGCCACAGGTGAAATTCTGATCGCGACGCTTGCAAATGATGGTGACTGACGGGATTCCGCGCCATGGCGGCCTACGGTCTTTACACGCATATTGCGGCGAACAAGACCCGCTCGATGCTGCTGCTCGGCGGCCTGTTCGTGCTCGTCTATGTGATGGTCTATGCCGGCGCGCTGATCGCCGAGGTCCTGACCTACGGCGCGGGCGCACCGGCTGACTATTACCTTGCCGCCGCCGCACGTGACCTGATCAAGGCCTTTCCCTTTGCGACCGGAGGCGCGCTGTTGTGGATCGCGATCGCCTATTTCTTCCATCAGAAGATCGTGGATGCCGTGACCGGCGGCGAGGACGTGACGCGGCAGCAGCAGCCGCGGCTCTATAATCTGCTCGAAAACCTCTGCATCTCGCGCGGCATTCCGATGCCGAAGCTGAAAATCATCGAAAGCGACGCGCTGAACGCCTACGCAACCGGGCTCAACCGGCGCCAATACGCCGTCACCGTCACGACGGGCCTTCTGAACGCG
>DATHPL010000013.1:0-3991 GCA_035483915.1 Bradyrhizobium sp. | reverse complement strand
GTCACCAGCGCGATGCGTAAAGCATTGTCGCTGATTTGACGCCAGCGTCGAGGCGTCAGGACCACATGGCTTCGCCGTCCGCGACATGTGCACTCGTCTGGTGCGCCTGCTGCGTCCACCGCATCTTCCGCCCAACGTTTAGTGACGATCGCGAAACGCCCCTCATGAGAGCAGAAGACGCGCGGAAAAGTGCCGGTGATTTGCCCGACGTCGCAAGCAAAGGTGTGTGCGGCACATTGGCACGACGGGCAAATCAGTCGACGTGCGGAAAAGACGTCAAGCCTTCAATGCCACAACAGCGGCAGCGCGCTCCCTCTCCCCTTGTGGGAGAAGGTTGGGGAGAGGGGTTCTAGTCCCTCTACGGCAAGGTGACCCCTCTCCCGGAGACTTCGGCCATAGCCGAAGCCTTGCTTCGGCGTAATTTTCTGAGAACGGCCGCCGAAGGCGGCCTACGCCTCTCCCACAAGGGGATAGGTGACAACAAGGTCACCCCTGCTTGAGGATTTTCTTTGTTTGCGTTGACGGCCATGGCTCGCCGAGCGGACGGACGCGAACCCGTGTGCCGTCGTCGGTGTTGATCAGCGCGTGGGTTGCGATCTCGTCGTTGATCTCGAACAGCCGCAGTTCCGTCGTCGGCAACCAGGTCAGCGTCTGATCGATGTCGCCGGGAAAGATCTGCCAGGCCGATCCGTCGTGCATTTTGACGATGTGGCTCTCGGAGTGTTCGAGAATCTTCATCGCGATGCCTTCACGGGCCGTTCGTGAGTTGAATCGAGTTGTGCCAGCCCCGCCGGCGCATGGCCGTTGCCGGCGTGAACGACTGGAATACGCGCGGGAGAAACTTCGCCATCGAGCCAGTCCTGTTCGTCGGCGAGTGCGCGCCACGCGGCTTCCATGCGTTTGTAGCGATTGAAGACAGGCTCACTGTCCGCGCCTTCGGCAAGATGCGCGCAGTTGTCGGCATTTTCGCGGAAGATTTCGGATTGCTTCATGATGTCCTTCCCTGTTGGAAGAATACGTATGAGCAAGAGACCCGATTACAACGAAGTTCCAATGAAGGATCGGTAAGGATCGATAAGGAACCATCGCATCGCGCGTCGTCACAGAATCGCGACTGCGTGATCGATTCAGGCGTGGTTCATTTTCAGGACAGCGCGCGTCAAAGCGTTTAACCGGCCTGCTTGCCGTCGCCTTGGCGATTGAGCGCGGCCAGTCCAACATTGCGCAACCGCACGGGATCGCGCTCGCCGGTCCCCGTGGCATCAATGATGCGCCTGGCGATCACCTCGTAAACAATGGATGGTTGCCCGCTATCGCGCAGCTCCTTGCATGCGCTGTCGAAGGCTTCGCCCATGATCTCGGTTATTCGATCGTCGAACACGGTGCCGGCTTTGCGGTTAAACGGAAGAATAGATGCCACGTTAGTTTCCCTTCACTGCTGGCGTGCTTTCGGTGCGTGCAACGCCAAATGTCCCGGGTTTCACAAGCCGGGCGCAAACACCAAGACTGTCGTGCTCGAATTGAAGTTCGGCGTTGAGCCCTTTCGCCAGCGCCCGCATCAGCTGAAAGCCTAGCCCTCCATCGGTTGAGGGATCGAAATTCTCCGGGAAGCCGACGCCGTCATCCGTCACTTCGACCAGGAACGAGCCATCGTCATTGGTTTCGCAGCGGACCTGGATGCTTACGGACACGCCGGTCGGATGGGCGTACTTAACGGCGTTGGTGAGAAGCTCGGCGGTGATCAGCCCGGCGTGAAGCGCGTGACGCGGCTCGATGTAATTTTCGCCGGAACACGCGACGGTCAACTTCATCCGTCCTTCCGGACAGAGCGTGCTAATCATCTCGGCGATTTCCTCCAGGAAATTTCCGAGATTGACGCCGTTGCCGTTGCCGGCCATCGCGAGCGACTTGTGGAGTTTTGCGGTCACCTCGATGCGCGCGCTGATGTCGTCGAGCAGAAGACAAACCTGCTCTGCCGTAAGGGTCTTGCCGCTTCTGGAAATAGCGTTGCGCTGCAGGCGAACGGCGCCACTCAGGCTGGTGAGGTTGTTGGCGATCCGATGGTCGGCCTCGGCCAGTCCGATGTCGCCATGCTCGATCAAAATTGCCATTTTCGGTTCCTCTGGCGTTGACTGTGCGCTTCAAAGGCCCGGGAATCAACAAAACAATAATAAGATCAATGCGCTATCGGCGTATTGGACGTCTTTATCGTCTTGATAGACAAGACAGAAAAATGAGGTTAGTGAGTATAAATAGTAAGGAACTCATTTTGGGGTTCTTGCGTTGAAGGAGTGAGTTTTTTTAAGGGGAGTGTCAGATGGGCGAACTCAATCGAGGCGAACGGCTCCAGATCATGCTTACCCACGATGAATTGCGGATCGTCGATACCTGGCGTTTTGCCAAGCGGATGCCGAGCCGGGCGGCGGCCATTCGGGAACTGCTCAAGCGCGGCATGGCGGCTGAAGGATTTGCGGAAGTGGCGGATGGGCAGAAGTCCAAGGACTTCTCGGTTTTTCCGGACGAGCAGGCTCCGGACGAGCCGGCCGAATAGCTCGCGGCAGGCCTCAACGCTTGCACTGGAACGAAAACGGCCGGGTCTTGTGACCCGGCCGTTTCAATTTCAAACATTTGGCTGAAGCTTCAGCTCGCTTTGGCGACCGGCGCGGCGGCGACTTTCTTCTCGATTGCCCGCTTCAGGTCGAGAGCGCGGGGCGAGAGGTTGGCGGCGCGAGCCTTCAAAAGGAAGGCGTCCAGGCCGCCATTGTGATCGACGCTCTTGATCGCGTTGGTCGAGACGCGCAGGCGCACATTGCGGCCGAGTGCATCGGAGATGAAGGTCACGTTGCACAGGTTCGGCAGAAAGCGCCGCTTGGTCTTGATATTGGAGTGGCTCACCTTGTGACCCACCTGCGGACCCTTGGCCGTCAGTTCACAACGCCGCGACATTTTGAAAAACCTTCTTCCATCCCGGCTCTCGTCCGCATCATACGGATCGGCGCCAAGGGTCTAAAACTCGTCCATTCCTGAGGAGCGGCGGACGTATAGGGGCAGATCGGCAAGCCGTCAAGGTTTGGAGGCACCAAAGGGCCGGTTTGGCAGGCATTTTTGCCGCGTTGGCTATCACATAAACGGCGTATTCCGGGCTGATATCCGAAGGGATTAAAGGGTTTTGTGCCAGCGCCCGGCCTCCTGTTATACCTAAGGGCGCGTGAAGGCGTTGTTCGCCGGATTTTTTGGTCTAAATGAAACAAAGACCCCGCTCTATTGTGAGGACTGCCGCTTCCGTGACCGATCTGTGCAGGACGTCGCCCGGGCGGCCCCGTTGGTTGCTCCCGGCGATGGCAGCCTTGGTTGTTGCTGCCGTTTCAGGTGCGCAGCCGGCATTCGCGCAAGGCAAGCTTGAGGCGCAATATGAGGCGACGCTCGCCGGCATTCCCGTTGGCAGAGGCGCCTGGAACATCGAAATTTCCGACGATCAGTTCTCGGCGTCCGCCGTCGGCGGCACCGCGGGGCTCCTGAAAAGCTTTTCAAGTAGCTCGGGCACCGGCTCGGCGCAGGGGCGCGTCGTCAACGGCGCGCTGGTCTCGACCAACTACAGCGCCACGACCACGACTTCGAAAAAATCCGAAGCCATCCACATGGTGCTCAGCAACGGTACCATCAAGGAATACGCGATCGAGCCCGAGCCGCCGGTCGATCCCGACCGCATTCCGGTGACAGAGGCGCATCGCAAGGGCGTGTTCGATCCGATGACCGGCTCGATGTTGCGCGTGCCCGGCACCGCCGATCCGCTCTCGCCCGACGCCTGCCGCGGCAGCGCTGCGGTGTTCGACGGCCGCATGCGCTACGATCTGAAACTCGATTTCAAGCGCATGGAAACTGTGAAGGCCGAGAAGGGCTATCAGGGTCCGGTCGTGGTCTGCGCGATCTATTTCACGCCGGTCGCGGGCTACATCCCCGATCGTCCGGTGATCAAATATCTCGTCTCCGC
>DATHPL010000012.1:0-3803 GCA_035483915.1 Bradyrhizobium sp. | reverse complement strand
GATCTTGGGCGCAGCCGCACCCATGCCGTCGATCAGCGCAACGGTCTCCTTCGCCGCTTCATCCGGCAGGCACAGGATGACGAGGTCCACCTCCTCCATCAGCGCACGCTTGGCGCCAGCGTCCTTGCGCTTGTCTTCCGCAATCGTCTTGACCACGACATCGTTCTGCAGCCGAAGCCGTTCGTTGATGCCAAGGCCCGTCGTGCCGGATGCGCCGTCGACAAACACCGCGGGCTTGGTCGAGGCACCGGAAGCCTGGTTCTCTCTGGTATCTGAAAGGCTCATGGCGTGTTCCCTTCGAGCTCGTTCGCGAAGGCCTGCGGCCGCGCTTGTCTCATCAACACGGCGATCTGTTGCGAACCGGTGTCGGCTCGCTCCTCCAACGCGCCCGCGACCGCGGCATAATCGGCCTCGGATTTGTGCTGGTTGAGCTTGAAACTACCCTCGACGTCTTCCACCGTCATGGCAAACCCGACGATCGCCTTTTTCATCGTCTCCAGCCGCGCAGGCGTCATTTTCGACGACGTCCATGGCTTTTTCGGCAAGAGCCAATTCTCGAACTTCGCACTCAGCGTATCGATTTGAACCGCCAGTTCGTCGTCCGACAGGACCCGTACCGTTCCGGTCAGATGGACCGACTGGTAGAGCCAGGTCGGCACCTGATCTGGCGAGACGTACCAGTCCGGCGATACATAGGCATCGGGACCATTGACCGCGAGTAGCCACGACGTCACGCCGTCCGCGAACTTTGCCAGCGGATTCTGGCGGGCGACATGAAACAACACCTCGACCGTGCCGTCATCGGCATAGCGCAAATAGAACGGCAACGACGAGGCAATCGGCCGTGTGCCGGTCCAGGCGCAGACCATGCCGAATCCGCGCTCTTCCGCGAAGGCTAGGCTTGCGGCGCGACCCTGCTTGAACAATGGAGGCGTATACATCTCAAACTCCTGCTTGGCTTAATCTGAAGCCCTCGGGATCGGATGCGCTGACAGGAGAAAATGCCGCGGATCGGACCCGGCGGCAAAGGCGATGATCTAAACGCGAACGACCGCCCAAACCGCTGAAATGCGGCGGCGACGGGCGAGCAAAAGGGTTGCAGCGTTGATCATGGCGTGGCGGCTATAAGGCCATGGCCGTCCGCCGTCAAGGTTTTAGGCGTCTTTTCGTGAACTAGTGGTCCGATTCTAACATTCGCATCCCGTTGCGGCGCCTCCTTTTGCGAATGTCAGAATCAAAAGGACCACTAGTAAATATAGCTTTCTAGTGGAGTTTTAGATTTGACATTCGCTTGGCGAGCCTGTGGCCAGGTGGATAGCGAATGTCAAATCTACTCCACTAGCCCTAAAACAAGAGCCACCTCAAACCACCCGCCAAAGCCACTCGACGATCTCCGCGATCACGTCGCCAAACAGCAATAATGCCGCCGACCAGACCAATGCGGAGACGAAATTGGCGATCTGGAATTGCCAATACGGCATTTCGAAAATCCCGGCCGCCAGCGGCACCGAGGCCCGCAGCGGACCGAAAAATCGCCCGATGAAAATGCTCGGCACGCCCCAGGATTTCACGAAGGCCTCGCCGCGCGGCAAGATTTCCGGGTAACGCGACAGCGGCCACATCTGCGCCACGCGTTCCTTGTATTTGAAGCCGAACCAGTAGGAGACCCAGTCGCCGAGCGCCGCTCCAATTCCGCCCGCGATCCACAGCGGCCAGAAGCTCATGCCGCTGACGCCGATCAAAGCACCGATCGCCACCAACGCGCCCCAGGCCGGGATCAAGAGCGAAATGAACGCCAGTGATTCCCCGAACGCCAGCAACAATACGATCGGGGAGGCCCAGACCTGATGGTCGCGCACGAAATCGGCCAGCGCGCGCGTATATTCTTCCATTCCAAAAGGCCTTTCCCGGCAATGCCTGTAAGCTGGCCGGTTTAAGCTGGCCAGCTCTAGCGGTCCGATTCTAACATTCGCATCCCCTTGCAGCGAGCACCTTTGCGAATGTTGGAATCAGAGGACCGCTAGCAAATATTAGATTCTAGTGGAGTTTAGGATTTGACATTCGCCTTTCGGGCACGTGGATAGGCGAGGAGCGAATGTCAAATCCACTCCACTAGCAACATCAAGTCACAATGGCGCCCATGGCGAGCTCAAAGGCAAGGTCAAGCCTTGCCCAGCCGATCTCCGATTCCCAGCCGAATTAGACAGGACGAAGCACATGATTGATTCACTGATGATGCGCGCGGGCGTCATGTTTCTCCTCGTCGGCATGGTCTGGGGAATCGAGATGGGCATCCGGCAGGATTTTTCCATGGCGCCGGCGCACGCGCATTTCAACCTTGCCGGTGGCGTTCTGCTGTTCGTCTTCGGCCTCTACTACAGAATGGTCCCTCTCGCCCGCGACAGTGCACTTGCGAAATGGCAGGGCTGGCTACATATCGTTGGCGCCATCCTGTTCCCTGTCGGCGTCGCGGTCGTGATCCGAAAGGGCGAGGCCTTCATCGTGTTGCCGATCATCGGCTCGCTGATCGTCTTGGTAGCCGTCGCGCTGTTTGGGCTGATCGTCTTCCGCACCTCGCGCGTTTGAGGCGCCGCCTCCCTTACGGCCGTCACTTTTCACGTCCAACCGTGGCATAGTCGGAACAACCGATTCGCCCCGCGCGACTTTTTCGCCATCACCTGAAAAACCATGCCCAAGCCACTGAAATCAAACACGAAAGCAAAGCCCGCCGACGACCTTTTCGGGGCCAACGCGCCGAAAGCCAAGTCGGCGGCCAAAGCGGCGTCGCGCCCAAGCAGCGCCGAGGCCGGCTACACCGCACGCGACATCGAGGTCCTCGAAGGGCTCGAGCCGGTGCGGCGACGGCCCGGCATGTATATCGGCGGAACCGACGAGAAAGCGCTGCATCATCTCTTCGCCGAGGTCATCGACAACTCGATGGACGAGGCGCTCGCGGGCCATGCCACGTTTATCGAAGTCGAACTCGGCGCCGACGGATTCCTGACCGTCACCGACAACGGCCGCGGCATTCCGGTCGATCCGCATCCGAAATTTCCAAAGAAGTCCGCGCTCGAAGTGATCATGTGCACGCTGCATGCCGGCGGCAAATTCGACTCCAAGGTTTACGAAACCTCGGGCGGCCTGCACGGCGTCGGCGTATCGGTGGTCAACGCGCTGTCGTCGCGCCTCGAAGTCGAGGTTGCACGCGAACAGAAGCTGTATAGCCTGGCGTTCGAGCGCGGCCACCCCAAGGGCAAGCTGGAAGATCTCGGCAAGGTCAGCAATCGCCGCGGCACGAAAATCCGCTTCAAGCCCGATGCCGATATCTTCGGCGCCAAGGCCGCCTTCAAGCCGCAACGCTTGTTCAAGATGGCGCGCTCCAAGGCCTACCTGTTCGGCGGCGTGAAGATTCGCTGGCGCTGCGATCCTTCGCTGTTGAAAGGCATTGAGGACGTTCCGGCCGAGGACAGTTTTCATTTTCCCGGCGGTTTGAAGGATTATCTCGCTGCCGCCATCCACGCCGACACGCTGGTGCATCCGGATATTTTTTCCGGCAAATCGGGCCGCGTCGGCGCGCACGGCGCCTGTGAGTGGGCGGTGGCCTGGACCGCAGATGCCGACGGCTTCTTGTCTTCCTACTGCAACACGGTGCCGACGCAGGATGGCGGCACGCATGAATCCGGCATGCGCAGCGCGCTTCTGCGCGGCCTGAAGGATCACGCCGAACGCGTCGGCCAGGGCAAGCGCGGAGCTTCCATTACTTCGGAAGACGTGATGGTGGGCGCCGCCGTGATGCTATCCGT
>DATHPL010000011.1:0-4728 GCA_035483915.1 Bradyrhizobium sp. | reverse complement strand
TTCATGCTGGTCGCCGCGATGAACCCCTGCCGCTGCGGCCACGCCTTCGCACCGGGCTTTTCCTGCAAACGCAACCGGATTGAGCGCTGCACGGCCGATTATCAGGCGCGCATTTCCGGCCCCCTGATGGACCGCATCGATCTGCGCATCGAGGTACCTGCGGTGAGCGCAGCCGACTTGATCCTGCCGCCGCCGGCGGAAGGTTCAGCCGAAGTCGCCGCGCGCGTGGCGGCAGCCCGCGACATCCAGGCCGCGCGTTATGCAGGAATCGGCCTGCCGAATATTCGCACCAATGCGGAAGCCCCGGCCTCGGTCCTCGAAACCATCGCGCAGCCGGACGCGGCAGGCACGAAACTGTTGCGCGAGGCGTCCGAGACCATGCGGCTTTCGGCGCGCGCCTATCACCGCGTGCTGCGCGTGGCGCGGACGCTGGCCGATCTCGACGGCGCCGAAAAAATCACCCGGCTGCATCTGGCCGAAGCCTTGTCCTATCGCGCGCTCGCGGACGATCTGCAGCGGGCGGCGTAATCTCACCACCATCGTCATTCCGGGGCGGCCCGCAGGGCTGAACCCGGAATGACGAAGAGATCGTTGGCACGTTCCGGCGAAGCCATCAGTCACTCCCGCTTGCCGCCTTAGGAAAACTGCGCGATTCTATCCGCTCGAACGAATCATTTGACAAGGCAGAGCGGCGTATGAATCCCGCTGGAAAATTGAGCGTCTTTCTGATGCTGTTGACCGCCGCAATTTCCGTCGGAAATCGCGCAGCCCAAGCTCAAATCCAACCGCAACAGGCCCAGCAGAATCCAGCGGCATCCGTCCTGAGCCAAATTCAGGCCGGGAACGAGGAATGCAAGCGCAAGTATCCTGATCCGATCAAGCAGGCGATGGCGTCCGCCACCTGCGAAAACCGGAATATGGAATTGCTGAGACCACAGATGGTGTACCCCGATCTGATGGACCAGGAACTCGCCAACAATCTGATGCTGGCCGAGAAGGTGCAGAAGGGCAAGATGACGTTGATCGAGATGAAGGCGGTCAAGGCGCAGCTTCACTCGCAGGTCGTCACGGAGTTTCAGCGCCGCCAGTTGGCCAAAATGGCAACGGCCTCACCCCGGCCGGCTGCACCGGCGGCCAATATGACGGGCTTCGTTGATCGGCCCGCGCCCGTCGTTCAAGCGAGCCCCGAGCCGCATTGTCAGACGGCGCGATTCGGCATGATGTTGGGAATGTCGTGTAACTAGCGCGCGCTGTAGCAACTACCGAATTGCTGCGTCTCGCAACAGATCGGCCCGCATGCGGTCGATGACCTCGGCATAGTCGCGCCTCGCCGTCTGCCTGTACAATCGCGCCGTCGGATACCACGGAGTGTCATCGCGATCGAGCAACCATCGATAGTCCGGCACGTAAGGCAGAAGAATCCAGACCGGCTTGCCAAGCGCGCCGGCAAGATGCGCGACGCTGGTATCGACCGAAATCACGAGATCAAGTTGCTGGATCAGCGCCGCGGTATCGGCAAAACTTTCAAGCTCAGGCGCCGCATCCAGGATGCCACCGTGCTCACGAAGGACGGCGAGGTCGCTTTCGCGGGCATTCTTTTGCAGGCTGACGAATTGCGCGGTTGTGTCGAACAGCGGCTTCAACGCTTTCAGTGGCAGCGAGCGGTTGCGATCGTTGGTATGGTCAGGATTGCCGGACCAAACGATTCCGATCCGCGGCCTTGCCGCCGAACCCAGGAATGCCTCCCACCGCGGGGCATTTCCATCGATCGAGATATAAGGCACGCGCGAGGGTATCGTCTCGATCATGGTGTCAAACGCCAGCGGAAGGCTCGCCAGCGGGCACTGCAGATCGTGGTGGGGTAACGTCTCGCCCTTGACCACGCATTGCGTGATGCCGGCGACACTGGACAAGAGACTTTTGAGCGAGCGATCGATCTCGAGGATCACGGATGCTCCGCGCTCCGCGAGATGCGGGATGTAACGGCAAAACTGAATCGAGTCGCCAAAACCCTGGTCGTTGTGCAGCAGCAGGGTTTTGCCGGCGAGCGATTCGGCCCCCAGCCACAGCGGCCGGTTCGAACGCCCCCGGCTCAGGCGAAGCGACGGCGCTTTCCAGCGCCATTCGGCTTCGACCCAGCCGTTTTTCAAATCGCCGGCCCGCAGCCGATTGAGGGCACGATTCAAGTGCGCGTCAGCATGGTCGGGCTTCAAGGTGAGCGCGGTGTCATAGCTCGCCAGGGCCTCATCGCTCCGCGACAGGTCGTCCAGACAAGCGGCGCGATTGGCGTGGGCGTCGGCATAATCCGGCTTGAGTAAGATCGCGCGATCGAAATCCGCCAGCGCCTGATCGAGCCGATCGAGCTGTCTCAGCGCATTGCCGCGGTTATTGACGGCTTCGGCGAAGTTCGCATCTAGCTTGACGGCGCGATCGAATACGGTGAGCGCCTCATCGAAGTGCCTCAGCTGGGTCAACGCCAGCCCGAGATTGCTGAAGGCATTGACGACGTCGGGTCTGGCCTCGGTGACTTTTCGGAAATGCGCCGCCGCTTCCTCAGATCGGCCCATGTCGAGCAACACCACGCCCATGTTGTTTCGCGCGGCGACGTTTTTCGGCTCAATCACCAGCGCCATGGCGTAACTCGCGACCGCTTCTTCCCGCCGCATCAGGGCCTGAAAGCATAATCCCTTGCTCATCAGGGTCTCGGGCCGGCCGGGATGGATCGTGTCGGATTGTTCGAACTTCGCAAGCGCCTCGGCGTGAAGCTGCAATTCGATCAGCAGCGATCCGGCTTTGTCCACCGCATCGAGATGACGGGGGTCGAGCGAAAGCGCATGATCGTAGGCGAGCAGCGCTTCCTGAAATCGTTTCTGCTGGCGCTGCAGATCGCCGATCCCGACCCAGATGCCGGCGCCATCCGGTTTGAGCTTGAGCGCGACTTCATAGCCCTTCAAGGCTTCCGCGAACCGGCCCTGACGGGCCAGGTAGCTTCCGAGGCTGGAAAAATATTCGGGGTTGCCCTGGTCGATGCGGATCGCGCGCACCGTAAAATCGATCGCGAGATCGACCTTGTTCGCCTGCGCGTGAAGCCTGCCGGCCAGATAGAGAGAGCCCGCGTGCTGCGGGTCCAATGCCAGAGCCCGCTGTATCCGTTCTTCAGCGACGGCGAACAGTCCGGACTGAAAATGCCGCAAGCCGGCATCGTACAGCGATGCGGCGGAGTCTTTCGACGAATGACTTATCTTGCCGGCGGCACGGAGCTGTTTGCGCTTCATAACCTTGTGCAGGTTAAATGATGTTGGCCTCGCTATTTGCGGTAGTCGATTCGCGAGGGGCGAGGAAGCCCTAAACGTCTTGACACTGCGGCCGGCTTTTGTCGGTCACAACTGATTTGCCCGTCGTGCCAATGTGCCGCAGTCCGTTTCGCTTGTGACGGCGGGCAAATCACCGGCACTTTTCCGCGCGTCTTCTGCCCGCATGAGGGGCGTTTCGCGATCGTCACAAAACGTGGGGCAGGAGATGCGATGGACGCGACAGGCGCAAGAGACGAATGCGCGTGTTGTGGACGGCGAAGTCGTGGCGTCCTGATACCCCGACGCTGGTATCAAGCCTGTGGCGATCGCCGCAGGCCACGGAGGCAACAAGCCCGGCTCTCCGGGGAGACCACGAAGGAAACCGTTAAAACCGTTGCGCGGGGAATGCCGGATGTCTCCGGTGTGACCGTGGTGACTTGCTTGCGTGCTTTTTATTTTTGCACGCAAGGCTACGGGCGCAACGGGCGCCCGGCATTCCCTGCGCCCTCTGATTTTGGGAGGGACATCGTTCGCAATGACTCGGGCGTTTGACGCCGCGAGAATGTAGCTCTGCGTCATTGCGAGGAGCGCAAGCGACGAAGCAATCCAACTCTTCTTGATCGCTTCGCTAGCGCTCGCGATGACAGGTGCAAGCTGTTTGACATGTGAAAACAAATGGACGGAACCGTACGGGGCGCGTCAGCCGTCAACTCCGCGGTAACCTGTTTTATTTACCCTTCGCCAACCATAAGGCCCCGTGTGTCGGGGCCGGAGTGTGCGAGTAGTTCCATGTTGCGTTTTAAGATCCTGGCCTCGGCCATCCCTCTTGTTGCCGCCGCATTGTTCGCGCGCGGCGGGCTCCTTCCCGGCCCGCATCCCTGCATCGCCATCGCCAACACCTCGGTGGAAATCGCCGACCTGCCCTGGCACGCGGATCTTCATGTCGCCTTCACCGACGATCCGACGGAAGCAACCGTGCGGGTGCAGGTCACCGAGAACGCGGACGCGGCCGAATTCGCCCTCGTCGACGACTCCGACGTCACCGAAGCCGGCGCCTGCGAGGCCAATCCCGCCACCCACGCGGTGGCGATTTCCGACACGGCCGCGAGCGGTGCACCCATTATATATCTCTCGCATGATGGCCCGGCCGACTACCGGATCTTCGTCCGTTCCAGGACATTCTCCCAGCGCGAGGCGGCGGCCCTCGTCGTCGGCGCCGACTTCGCCAGGCATCCGCTGAAAGCCGCCTCTCTCTGAGCCGGCTCCGCAAGCATATCGCCGGCGATTAACTCCTGATTAACCACGTTCGCACGCCACCGGTGGAACCAGAGTACCTTCAAGCACTTCGCAAGGTGGTGCGCGGCATCTTCATCGCCAAATAAGCGAATACGAAAAACCATTGGGTGATCGATGATGGGGCGGATGAGCCGGATCA
>DATHPL010000010.1:0-14393 GCA_035483915.1 Bradyrhizobium sp. | reverse complement strand
GCCTGCTGCTGATAACGCTTGCGGCGCTCGTTCTCGCCGAGGGCCCATTGCCGCTCGTATTCGGCCAAGGCGTCGCCGGACAATTTTTCGCATTCGGCGAGATGTTTGTCACGGTCGGATTTCTTCAAGCCGGAGGCGTTGGCGAGCCGCGACTTCGGCGTCTGCAGCCCGATCTTCTCCATGGCATTGCGGAACAGCTGGCGGTCTTCCGCCTTGTCGATCGCGTCCGCCGTGGCGCCGATCATCTCGACGTCGAATTTGGCGAGCGTGCCCAGCCGCCGCAGCGAGAGCGCGCAGTTCAGCGCGGTCTGCCCGCCCATGGTCGGCAACAGCGCGAAGCCGCCGGGAATGACGTGGCGTTCTTTCTCGATGATCTTGGCGACGATCTCCGGCGTGATCGGCTCGATATAGGTCGCGTCCGCCAATTCCGGATCGGTCATGATCGTCGCCGGATTGGAATTGACCAGGACGATGCGATAGCCCTCTTCCTTCAGCGTCTTCACCGCCTGCGTGCCGGAGTAATCGAACTCACAGGCCTGGCCGATCACGATGGGTCCAGCGCCGATGATCAGGATGGTGGAGATGTCAGTTCTTTTGGGCATCAAGTCTCGCGGATAGCAGCAGGGAAATAGGCACAAAAAAAGGGCGCGCATTCCGCGCGTCCCTCTAAACACTGCGTGAGGCAGGCCCTCGCGCGCAGGCGGTCTTTAGACCAGATTTCGCAGCCGCGAAACCCCCAAAAACGGGCCGTCAACCGGCATTTGCAAGGGAGATAGGTAGCTGGCTGGCCGCGCCACGCGTAGCCGAGTGGTGGATCGAGCCCGCCGCTGCCCTTTGGGCTATGGCGCGGCAGCCTTCGCTCACTTCGCTGCGATAGATGGGTAGCTGGCTTGCCTAGCCGAAGCTCGCAAAGCGAGCGAAGGCTGGAGGCCCGGCCTGGATTTGAACCAGGATAAAGAGCAGTGCAATGCTCTCGCGTCGACGCTTTCCGCCACCGGGCCGCGTCCATCTTCCCTCAATGGTGGCCGCCGGGCCACTGCTTGCCGCGGTTAACCCTACCGGGTCGTTGTACCCCGACCATCTGGCTCGGTCGGCGCCGTCAGGACGAAAGTGACTGCTGCGCGACGAAGGTCATTCGCCACGGATTGTGGCCGATATTGACGGCGACGCGCGCGGCGGTAAATCCGCAATTGGCGAGTTTGGCGGTCATGTCGGTCTCGCTGTAGCGCTGCAGGCCGACACGGCTGCGCAATTGCCGGTAGTCCGACAACGCGGTTGAGATCAGCCCGATCAGCGCGTCGCGCAGAAAGCCGTGATCGGCGGCGAAGCGTAACAGCGCCAGGACGTCCCTGATCATGCCGACTTCCGGACGAAGCACGTCGCCGATCACCAGCCGCCCGCCCGGTTTCAATAGCCGCCGGATCGTCGCAAAGGCGCCGTCCAGTTCTTCCGGTGTCATGTATTGGGTGACCGAATTCATCATCACGAGATCGATGGAGTGCTCGGCCATCTTCCGCACATCTTCCAGCGAGCGCACCCGGATCTTCATGTTCGGCGCAAAACGGGCGATCAGCCGGCCGCGCACCCCGGGCGCCGGCTCGGCCAGATAAAGCTGGCTGCAGGCTTCCGCGACCTTGGCCGCCGACAGCGCCTCGCCGCAGGCGTAGTCCAGCACCACCGCGTCAGGCGAGCCGATATAGCCGATAATGTCCCGAGCGATCAGCTGAAAATGCAGGTCGCGGTGTAGCTTGCTGACATAAATCGTATGCGTGGAATCGTAATAATCGATCCAGTCGTCCATGACTTCCAATGTCCCGGTTCTGACATTCGTATCCTATCGCGGTGCCCTATTACGAATGTCAGAACCAAAGGGACGCTAGCGCCTGAAAATGCTAAGGTTCCCCTTGAGGAACCGCCTCGCCTGAGAGGCGTTAAATGGTCCGGTGACTGATGTCCATCGCCGCCTTGTCCGGTTGTTAGAATCCCCGGTTCGTAACAGGAAGGTCCATCGTGAGCAAAGCCAGCAAAACCTCCCCCGATCTCGACACCCCGAGCGACCTGTCGAAGGCCGCCACCGACAAAATCTCGGCCGCCCTCAACGTGCTGTTGGCGGACGCCTTTGCGCTTTACCTGAAGACCAAGAACTTCCATTGGCATGTCAGCGGGCGGCATTTCCGCGACTATCATCTGATGCTCGACGAGCAGTCGGACGCGATCTTCGCCACCACCGACCAGCTGGCGGAGCGGGTGCGCAAGATCGGCGGCACCACGGTGCGCTCGATCGGGCAGGTTTCGAAGCTGCAGACCATCAAGGACAACAACGAAAGCTATGTGCCGCCGCGCGAGATGCTGCGTGAATTGATGGAAGACAACAAGCACGTCGCGGCCGCGATGCGCAAAGCGCACGAGCTGTGCGACGAGCACAAGGATTCCGGCACCGCCGGCCTGCTCGAGACCTTCATCGACGAGACCGAGCGGCGCACCTGGTTCCTGTTCGAAGCCTCCCGTCAGGAAGGCAGTAACGCGGAATAATTTTTATCCGATTCCGTTCCGGCAGTGCTGAAGGGTGGGCAAAGGTGGTTGCCCGCCCTTCTTTTTTCGTCGCCCGCGGCCTTCATATCAATGACTGCGCCATCGCAGACTTGAGATATTGCAGATGATATTCCGCAGCCTCGCGTTTTCCCTCTAATTGGAATTTGTCCCAGCACCAGACGGAGACGCACAGGCTTCGCAGATAGCTGAGGATAGAAAGAGCGTCGCGGTTTACCGGCTCGAACAGCGCCAGGTCCGCGTCAGCGAGCCCGCTGAGATCCCACTCCCGCGGCCCGCGGCAGACATCCTCAAAATCGTGCCAGCGGGCGCCATCGGCAGCAATGAAGACGTTGCCGAAATGGGCGTCGCCGTGAATAGGAACGTGGTTCAGCGCCAGGCGATCGAGCGCCGTTCGCAGCTTTGCATGCGTCGCCAGCAGGAATTCTCTGTCTGCGGGATGCAATGCGGGCAGGGATGAAGGGTTTTCGAGCAGCGCGCGGCATTGGTCAGGCTTGTCCCAGAAATCCGGCAATTGCCCGCCGAAATCGGAGAGACCTTCGTGAACGCGGCGCAACGCATTCGCGGCCATGGCGGCCTGCATATCATCGCCCTCCGAGACCGTCTCGTGATCGAGATGCGGCCAAAGGGTCAGTGCAACATTGTTGTGAAAGTAGGGACCGGGTGGGTGGTCGGTAACGGGGCCGATAATTGGTGCCGACTTCCCGACAAGGTATCTTGCGACCTCCAGTTCGGTGCGCAATTTCTCGACGGCTCGGGAGTCCGCGGCGCTCACGACCCGTGCGACGATCCTCGCGGGCCAGAGCCCGATGCTGATATGTTGCGAGATGCGCAGGATGGCCGAAGCCGCCACCGGAACTCCGATACCGCGCAAGACGAATTCGGCCGCCTCAATGGCCTCGGCTGACGCACTTTCGGTTGTCATTCGATCGTTGAACACAGGCGATCTATACTGCGCCGAGCGTTATCTCCATAAGCGAACCAGCGGCCCCTCGGCCCCCGTAACCGGATCGGTCTTCGGCAATCTCACCTCCGGAATCGTATTAAGCGCCCGCGCGTGATTTTCCGGTGTCGGCCGCGTCACCTGCATTTTCGCGCCCGGCGGATAGGCGCCGACGACCGAAAAATCTGCTGTCGCCTTGAGGCACTGATGGCCGGTGCCGGCGGGCAGAATGGCAACGTCACCTGCATCAAGCTCGAATTCCTTGCCGTGATCGCCGCCAAAGCGAACGCGCGCATGCCCGCGGGCAATGCCAAGCGCTTCGTGAACTGTGGCATGATAGTGCAAATAATCGTAGATGCCGTTGCGCCACATATCGCCCCAGCCGTTGGCGCCGAACAGGTCTTCGATGGTTTTCTCGGGCTCGTCCCTATCGAGGTCGATCGCGCCCTTGTAGATCAGGAGCGGCATGGGATTATTGGGTACCAGGCCATCGTCCGCAAAGACGAAGGTGGCTGGTTTGAGTTTCTCGCTGACGGCTGACAAAATGAACTTCCCGCGGCTATTGGCAGGATTAACCCCTGCCGTCGCGCCGCGTTCCCGTCAAGTTTGCCTGGCGGCGTCGATCACATCCCTTTGGCGCCGGGTCCCGGAATTTCGAACACCAGACAGGTCGTCGTGGCATGCGCCAGCAGGCGGCCCTTGGAATCGGTGACGCGGGCTTCCGCCGTGGCGGCGCGGCGGCCGACATTGAGCACGCGGCCTTCGGAACGCACCACGCCGGTATCCTGGGTCATGCCGCGGATGAAGCTGATCTTGAATTCGAGGGTGGTGTAGCCCGAGCCCGCCGGCAGCATCGAGTGCACGCAGAGACCCATCGCCGAATCCAAAAGCGTGGCGGCGTAACCGCCATGCACCGAGCCGATCGGGTTATAGTGCCGGAATCCGGGGATGCTGGAAAACGAAACCACGCCGGGTTCGACCGAATAATCGAACGGCTCGATGTTCTGCATGATCGGCGGCGCCGGCAGCTCTCCTGCAAACATGGCGCGAAGGAAATCGATTCCCGCCATCGAGGCCATCACCTCGGTCGGCGTCACGCCATATTCGACCTTACGGGTAGGGTTGTCGGTCATGGAGGGCTGTCCTGTGCGGTTATAATGATGGTTATAATATAAATGGCCGTGCTGTTCCACCATTGACCGTCATGCCCGGACTTGATCCGGGCATCCATCACTTTTTGAGAAGATGGATTGTCGGGTCCTAGGCGAGCGGAAGCGACGCCGTCCTTCGGACGGCTATGCCCGGCAATGACGGAAAAACGGCGTTTACGCCCGCTTTTTCGCCCGCATCAGATTGGCAAACCGCTGGAACAAATAGTGCGAGTCACGCGGGCCTGGCGAAGCTTCCGGGTGATACTGCACGGAGAATACCGGCTTGCCGTCAAGCGCGATTCCGCAATTCGAGCCGTCGAACAGCGAGATATGGGTTTGTGTCGCGCCCTTCGGCAGCGTCGCTTGATCGACGGCGAAACCGTGGTTCATCGAGGTGATTTCCACCTTGCCGGTGGTTTCGTCGCGGACCGGATGGTTGGCGCCGTGGTGACCCTGATGCATTTTCTTGGTCTTGGCGCCGACGGCGAGGCCCAGCATCTGGTGACCAAGGCAGATGCCGAACGTGGGCGTGCCGGAATTGATCACCTTCTGAATCACGGGCACGGCATATTTGCCGGTCTCCGCCGGATCGCCGGGGCCGTTCGACAGGAACACGCCGTCCGGCTTCAACGCCAGAATGTCTTCGGCCGAGGTCGTCGCCGGCACCACGGTAACCTTGGCCCCGACGCCCGCGAGCAGCCGCAGGATGTTGCGCTTGATGCCGTAATCGACGGCGACAACGTTGAATTCAGGATCGGTCAGCCGGCCAAATCCCTTTTCCCACGCCCACGGCGTTTCATCCCAGGTAAAGCGCTGGCCTGAGGTGACCATCGGCACCAGGTCCATGCCCTCGAGGCCGGGCCATTCCCGAGCTTCTTCCTTCAGCCCGTGAAGATCGAACTCGCCGTTTTTGGCATGGGCAATGACGGCGTTGGGCATGCCGTGCTTGCGGATCAGCGCGGTCAGCGCGCGGGTGTCGATGCCGGACAAGCCGATGATGCCGCGCGCCTTCAGCCATTGGTCGAGATGGCGGGTGGCGCGGTAGTTCGAGGGATCTGATATCGCGGTGCGCAGGATCACCCCGCGCGCCCCCGGCGTCGCCGCCATGTTCACCGTCTCGATATCCTCATCGTTGGTGCCGACATTGCCGATATGCGGGAAGGTGAAGGTAATGAGCTGCCCGGCATAGGAGGGGTCGGTGAGGATCTCCTCATAGCCGGTCATCGCCGTGTTGAAGCATACCTCGCCGACGGCGTGGCCTTCGGCGCCGAGGCCAAAGCCCTCCAGTACCGTTCCGTCGGCCAGCACGAGAAGTGCGGTCGGCTTGTGGTCCGGCCAGGCCTGAGCATTTTCCGATGTCGTCATGAGACCTTTACATAGTCGCGCCGAGGGCCCGCGTCAAAGCGGGAAAGCGCGGATTCACACGCGTTTTCCGGGTATTGAGACGGAAGTTTTAAGCCGGGGCGCGCCAGAACGCCGGTTGTCTCGGCCGGGTGAACGGCCTAGATCAGGTGCCCGGAACGGAAGGAGAGCGATTCCCATGCTGCGCGACGACATCAACAACGCGGTCAAGGACGCGATGAAGGCCAAGGAAGAGCGCAAGCTCTCCACGCTGCGGATGGTCAATTCGACCATCAAGAACGCGGACATCGCGGCGCGCGGGGAGGGCAAGCCGCCATTGTCGGATGCCGATCTGCTCGGCGTGTTTCAGAAAATGATCAAGCAGCGCCAGGAATCGGTCGAGCTCTACGAAAAGGGCGGCCGTGCCGAACTCGCCGCCCAGGAGCGCGAGGAGATCGCGGTGATCTCGGCCTATCTCCCCAAACAAATGTCGGATGACGACATGAAGGCCGCGATATCAGCCGCCATCAAAGAAACCGGCGCGGCCGGGATGAAAGACATGGGCAAGGTTGTTGGTGTCCTCAAAGGCAAATATGCCGGGCAGATGGATTTCGGCAAGGCCAGCGGGCTGGTGAAGGCGGCGCTCACCGGCTGAGTTTCAACCGTAACGGAGGTCGATATGGCAGATCAGCAAGCTTCACCCGCCGGTCCCGATCTGTCCAAGGGCGTCGCGTCCTCCGATTTCGAAGGCAACCTGCTGCTCGGTCATGTCGGCGGCGACGAAGTGCTGCTGGTGCGATCCGGTTCCGGGATTTTCGCAATCGACGCGCATTGCAGCCATTATCATGGTCCGCTCGCTGACGGCGTCGTCGAAGGCGAGCATATTCGCTGTCCCTGGCATCACGCGTGCTTCGACCTGCGCACCGGCGAGGCAGCCCGCGCACCGGCTTTCTCGGCGCTTTCAGTCTGGAAGGTCGAGCGCGAGGGAGAGCGGATTTTTGTCCGGCAAAAGCTCGATCAGCCGAAGCCAGCTATCAAGGGTGTGGTGGATGCGCCGTCGCGGATCGTGATCGTCGGTGGTGGCGCGGCGGGGTTTGCGGCCGCTGAAATGCTGCGGCGACAGGACTATCGCGGCAGCATCGTGATGCTGAGTCAGGAGAAGGCCGCGCCGGTAGACCGGCCCAACCTTTCCAAGGATTATCTCGCTGGCAGCGCGCCCGAAGACTGGTTGCCATTGCGTCCCGATGATTTCTATCGCGACGCGAAGATCGATCTGCGCTTGGGCGTCGAGGTTGCCTCGATCGATATTGCGGCCAGACAGGTTCTCACCGGTGGCGAAACCGTCCCCTATGACCGGTTAATGTTGGCGACCGGTGCGGAGCCGGTTCGTTTGCCGATCCCGGGCGCGGACCAGCCCCATGTCCATTTGCTGCGCTCGCTGAACGACAGCCGCGCCATCATTGCTTCCGCGAAGGATGCGCGCCGTGCGGTGGTGATCGGCGCGAGCTTCATCGGGCTCGAAGTGGCAGCGTCGCTGCGCGCGAGGGATATCGAGGTGCATGTCGTCGGCCTCGAGCAGCGGCCGATGGAGCGCGTGTTGGGTGCGGAGATGGGTGATTTCGTTCGCGCGCTGCATGAGGAGCATGGTGTCATCTTCCACCTCGGCGACAGCGTAAACTCAATCGACGGCAAGCGCGCCACGCTGAAGAGCGGTGGTGTGATCGAGGCAGACGTCGTCGTGATCGGCGTCGGCGTGCGGCCGCGCCTGGCGCTCGCCGAAAAGGCCGGGCTTGCGATTGATCGCGGCGTCAAGGTCGATGCCTATCTCGAAACCAGCGTTCCCGGCATCTTTGCGGCCGGCGATATCGCACGATGGCCGGATAGGCATTCCGGCGAAGCCATCCGCGTCGAACATTGGGTGGTGGCGGAACGGCAGGGCCAGACCGCCGCGCGCAACATGCTCGGACAGCGCGAAGTGTTCGACGCCGTGCCGTTCTTCTGGAGCCAGCATTACGACGTGCCGATCAACTATGTCGGTCACGCCGAGAGGTGGGACGAAATCGCGATCGACGGCGATATCGGCGCGAAGGATTGTCTGGTGCGGTACAAAAGCGCCGGGCGCGTGCTCGCCGTCGCCTCGATCTATCGTGATATCGCCAGTCTCGCGGCCGAGATTGCTATGGAACATGCGGCGCGCTGATTCATGCTCACCGAAACCAACGACTACGAAAAGCTTTGCCGCGAGTTTCGCTGGGAGATTCCGGCGCGCTTCAACATGGCGACCGCCTGCTGCGATCGTCATGCCGACGGCAGCGGTCGTCTGGCGCTGATCTATGTCGACGAGGACGGCTCGTCGCGTCATACATCTTTCGACGAACTGGCCTCGATGTCACGCCGCTTCGCCAATGTGCTCAAGGCCGACGGGCTGGCGCGCGGCGACCGCGTCGCGCTGTTCCTGTCGCAATCACTGGAATTGCTGCTCGCGCATCTTTCGGCATTTCGCGCCGGCATGATCTCGATCCCACTGTTTGCGCTGTTCGGCGAGGACGCGCTGGAATTTCGCCTCGCCAATTCCGGCGCCAGGACAATCGTTACCGACGCGATCGGCTGGGAGAAGCTGAAGCGAATTCGCGATAAACTTCCCGATCTGAAAAATATCTATCTCGTTGGCGACGACGCGCCGGCCGGCACAAAATCATTCTGGCCGACGCTGGAAGCGGCATCAGCCGATTTTGCCACCGTCGATACCGCGGCCGACGATCCCGCGATGATCATCTATACCTCGGGAACGACAGGCAATCCAAAGGGCGCGCTGCATGCCCATCGCGTGCTGCTCGGTCATCTGCCCAATGTCGAGATGATCCACGATTTCTTTCCGAAAGCGGGCGACGTGATGTGGACGCCGGCCGACTGGGCCTGGATCGGCGCTCTGTTCGATGTGCTGTTTCCCGCGCTCTATCACGGCGTGCCCGTGGTCGGGCATCGCGCGCGGAAGTTCGATGCCCATGCGGCGATGCAACTGATGGCCGATCACAAGATACGCAACGTGTTTTTGCCGCCGACGGCGCTGAAGCTGATGCGTCAGGCCGAGGTGAAAAACGCGAACGTGAAGCTGCGCAGCATATTCTCGGGCGGCGAAGCGCTGGGTGCGGAACTATTGGATTGGGTGCGTGCGACCTTTGGCATCGAGGTTCATGAAGGGTATGGCCAGACCGAATGCAATTTGTCGGTCGGCAACAACGCTAAAATGTTTCCGATCCGCCCGGGCTCGATGGGCAAGGCGACGCCCGGTTTCGATGTGCGCATCATCGACGACAAGGGAAAAGAATTGTCGCGGGGAGAGCGCGGCATCATCGGCGTGCGTCAGCCCAATCCCGTCACCATGATCGAATACTGGAAAAATCCGGACGCCACACAAAAGAAATTTGCCGGCGAATTTTTGCTGACCGGCGATCTCGGACGGCAGGATGAGGACGGCTACTTCTGGTACTTGAGCCGCGAGGACGATGTCATCACCACCGCCGGTTATCGCGTCGGCCCGTCCGAGATCGAGGATTGCCTGCTCAAGCATCCGGCCGTGGCGATGTCGGCGGTGGTCGGCATTCCAGATCCCGTCCGCACCGAATCGATCAAGGCGTGGATCGTGTTGCGGCCGGGCTTTGCGCCGAGCGAAGCGCTCGCGCGCGAGATCCAGGATTTCGTCAAGGTCAAACTCGCCGCGCACGAATATCCGCGTTTCGTGCAATTTGCGGATGCCTTGCCGATGACGGCGACCGGCAAGGTACTGCGGCGGGAGTTAAGGGCGCTGGGCTGATCCCGCCAGGCCGGCGCCAAACATCTTACGGTTTGCGGCCGTTGCCGGCCGGCTGCATGCCGGAGTTCTTGATGGCTGTCGTGGTTCGGTCGGAGGCGAGATACTCGATCAACCGCTTGGCCCGGTCCGGATTCTGCGCCGTCTTGACGATCGCCGCCGTGAATATCTGGACCAGTTGCACCTCGTCGGGAAGCGGACCAACCACTTCGATACCGGGTTGATTGACTTGTTCGCTGACCGGCCCGATGGCGAGATCGGCTTCGCCTGCGGCCACCGCGTTGGTCGATTCGATACCGCGGGCGAAAAGTTTCGATGACACCTTGTCTGCGATACCGAGGCGCGGGAACACTTCGTTCTTCATGAAAAGACCGCTGGTGCTTCCGGGCAGCGCCACCAGGTGTGCGCCGAGCAGCGCCCGCTTCAAAGCGTCGACTGAACTGATATCCGGCTTCGCGCTTCCCTGGCGCACGGCGGCGCCGAGCGGCACGCCCGCCAGCTTCACGTCCGAGCCGGCGACAATCCGCCCCGCGGCTTTCAACTCGTCCAGTCCTTCGCCTGACAGGATTACGACGTCAACCTCGGTGCCCTGTTCAAGTTGAGACTTGATGGTCTTCGGACCCGTTCCCTGGGATGCGCCCGACAGCGTGGTGACGGAGATGCCGGTGTTGCGCTCGAACTCCGGCAGCACCTGATGGTAGGCCAGCGAGAAGCCGCCGGAGATCATGACAGTGAGCTTTTCCATGGCGTTGCCCGATGATGCCGCAAAAAGCATAGCGAGATGAGTGATGAGGATGGCCGTGACACGTTTCAACATATTTCGGACCATTAGAACTGCCAGTGCGCGCGGGCGGCGAAGACATTCGCCGGGCCGCGGTCGGCGTTATAGCCGGGATTGGCGATGAACTGATAATCGAAGGCGAGTCTGGTCGAGGCATTCAGCGCGATGCTGTAATAGGCCTCGAGAATCCTCTCGGTGCCGTAGTTCGTCAATTGGCCGTCGCCGATGAGAATGCCGAGCCCGCCGGCGTTGAGGAAGGCGACGTGGGCGCTCGAGATGCCGTTGACGACTCCGGCAATGCCAATGGTGTCGTCGGGCCTACCCCACGATTTGCCCGATATCGACACGCCGCCGGATACGGTGCGATCGATATCGGTGAAATCCCAGGGCTCGATTTGGCCGTCGGCCCAGCCGGCGCGGAAAAACACACCGAGGTTTTCGTTCACCTGCTGCTCGACGTTGAGGCTGACGCCGGGCCGGCTGGTATAGGCGCGCACCGCAGTGATGTCGGCGGGCAGGCCCGTGGTTTGCGCGAGCGCGACCGCATCGTTGAAATTGCCGGCGTTGCCGCGGTTCAGAAAGCCGGTGATCTTGATCTTGCCGGGCTGGCCCCACAGGTCGAAGCGCCGTTCGATCTCGCCGAGCAACGAGAATTGCTGGAAGGTTGGATCAAGCGCTACCCCGATGGGGCTATTGCCACCCGTGGGCGAAGCCGAGAGGTCGAACACGCCGGCGCGGAACGTCCAGCGCCCAGTGTACCATTCCGCGGCTGCGCCGTAATTGTATCCCAGGGCATCGGCCGCATAGTCAAAAGAGCCTGCGTTGACCAGCGACCAGTTCAGGAAATCGGACTTCGGACTGTTGGCGTAGCGGTTGGTGTCGAAGATATCGTTGACGCCGAACCGGCCGGCCGTCAGCACCAAGCGATCCGTCGAGCGTGTGCCGGCGAATTGGGTGAAGTCGTCGTCGACCTTTTCGGTGTCGCCGCCGAGATTGATGGTCTGCCGCAGGAAAGCGCGTTGCACCCGCGCATAGGGCGTGGACGAGCCGAATTTGTAGGCTTCGGCGCTTGGAAAGCCGGCGACCCCATGGGAATCGTCCAGGCCAAAGCCCTGGTCGATCTCCGGATTGGCCCAGAACTCCGCGCCCTGCCACAACTTGACGCCGGCGGACAGCGTGACATCGAAAGTTTGCTTGGCTTGCGCCCCGCCGGTGAGACTGTTGGGTCCTTCAAAAGGCGAGTGGAACGCGGGATAGGCCTGCTCGACGAACGTCGCCTGCCCATGCACCGCGAAAATATCGCCTGCGCCGACGAAGCGCGATGGCGCGAAGGTTGCCGGTCGCGAAGGATCGTCGAAGCGGTAGTTGAGGCCGACGCGGAATTGATGTTCCGATAGACCGGAAGAGACGCGCAGTCCTGAGAGCGGAAAGGTCACGGCGACCGACGGAAAGTCGGTCCAGAGGTATTCGCCGCGGACGGTCCAGTGCGGTGCGATCGCCGTCTCGACGCCGACGCCGGCGGCCCAGCCGAAACGGTAGAGGAAACGGTCTTCCGTATTGCCACTCGCATTTTGGGTCAGCGTCTCATGATCGTAGGTCCAGGCGAGACCCCCGGTCGCATAGAACAGCCAGTGGCCAGGCGCATAGCCGATGCGGCCGCGCACCGTGCCCGACGCCAGCACGTTTTCGCTGAAGGTCCCGGTGCCGAATGTCGGTGACGTGAAATTGGAAATGCCGCCGATGGTCATACCGCTGACGGGGTCGGGAAAAGTAGGAAACGAGCCGTCGGCCTCGATGCCCAGCACTACCCGGTTCCGCAGCATCAAATTGTAACCGCCTTGCACGCCTTCGAACCAGCTGCCGCTTTCCTTGAAGGCATTGGGCGATTGATAAAGCCCGAAGGAGCCCGCTACCGGCGCGCCGCCACCCTGCGGGGTGAGTGTCCAACCGGAACTTCCGGTCGCAAGACCCACGTGGCCGCCGACATAGAAGCCGGTCCAGTCATAATCGGTCGCCGCGGGTGGGGCTTTCACCGGCAACGCGATCGGAACATCGGCGGCGCGGGCATCTGTCGCCAACAGGGCAAGCGACAATGCAACAGACGCGCCTCCGCACAGGTGCCTGAACGTTTCAGCCCGTCGAATCAAGGCAGCCCACCATCCCCGTGACAAGCTCATTTCTTGTCATCGCGGCGGAGCAGATGTCAATGCAGCCCACGCGCTCGACTGTGACAGTTTCGTTGCAAAAAATGGCAGTGATCGTTTCGCAATTGACAGCTATTTGCGACAGCAGAGGAGATCGAGCCCGCGGGTGTAAAGCGCCTTACGGCGTCTTGATGCCGAGCTTCTTCAGCGCCGTCAGCATTCGCTCCGGCGGTGCCATCTTGACGACGAGCGGCTTGCCGGTCTCGAGCAGGCTCTTCAGGCTCGAGAGGATTGCCGGCCAGCCCTGGCGGCCGCCGGAAAGGATGTCATCGTCGAGCGGCCGGTCATGCGACTCGGTCATGGTGAGGCGCACCGCGCCGCCGGCCGGCTCGATCTCGTAACTCACGAGCGTGGCGCCGAGCTTTTCGATCAGCTCGGGCCAGTTGACGTTGAAGGTGAAAGACAACTTGCGATACGGCACGCATTCGACCACTTCACCGCTGATGTGCAGCGCTCCATCCGGCGTTCGCACGATGTATGCGCCGCCGATCGTCAGATCGATCTCGACCGTATTGCCGAAAAAATATTTGCGGCTGAACTCGGCCGATGTCAGTGCCTCCCACACTTTTTCGGGCGTGGATGCGATGTAGATCGTGTAGACGGTCAGCGGTTTGAAGTGGTCGATATTCATGGCGCGGCCTTAAGCTTCCATCTTCAGGGCTTCGAAGGGGATATCGAGCGGCTTGCCGGTTTCGAGAATGCTCTTGAGGCTGGAGAGGATCGCCGGCCATCCCTTCGAGATGCCGGAGTAGAATTGGCTGCCTTCGGCGAAACCTTCATGCGTCAGCGTCAGCTTGACGAGCGTGCCATAGGGCTCGAGCGTGAAGGTTGCGAGCGCCGGAAAGTCGTTTTTGTATTTGTCCGACAGGTTCACAAACGTATAGGCGAGCCGGCGCGGCGGATCATATTCCACGACCTTGCCGGCATCGGAGACCGTGCCGTTGCTGCGTACCATCTCGAACGACGAGCCGACCTTCCAGTCTGATTGAAGTCGGGCGCCGAACCAGTAGCGTTGAGTGAAATCGCCGTCGGTCAAGGCGTGCCAGAGTTTTTCCGGCGTGGTCTCGATATAGGTGACGTAGATGAATTCGGGTTTACCCATCATGCTTCTCCGACTTAATCGAGCGTCGCGCTGCGCGAGGCTCACGCTTTTTTCGGCAGCACCACCGAACCGGTCTCGATCAGCGACTTGAGGTTCGAGAGGATGCGCGGCCAGCCGCCGGACACCGCCTGGATAAATGCCGATTCCGGGCGATCAATGCTGTGAATGACGCTCAGTTTCACGGCATCGGTGCCGGCGTCTTGCACCGTCTCGATCTCGAACGTGCAGAGCGAATAACCCTCGGCCTTTAATTCCGGACTCCATTCATTACGCCACTTGATGACAAGGCGACGCGGCGGATCGGCCTCGACGATCTCGCCGGCATCGGCGATCCGGCCGTCCGCAAAAGCAAGCTTCCATGGCGATCCGGCTTTCCAGTCGCTCTCGCAACACGCGCCGAGCCAATATTGTTGCGTGAACGCCTTGTCGGTCAGCGCGAACCACAAGCGCTCCGGCGTGGTTTTGATGTAGGTGACGTAGACAAATCTCGAATTGCTCATTTTTCTTCAC
>DATHPL010000009.1:0-8069 GCA_035483915.1 Bradyrhizobium sp. | reverse complement strand
GGTTGCTCTGGCTGCGTAACGCAGTCTGAAAGACCGATTTAAAGTCCTGACGGGTTAAGCTCCGTTAGGCGGGGTTCGGAGGCACCTGGCAACAGAAGCCTCCACTTTCCTTTTTCTTGAGGCCTTTTCGGCCCACTTTGTAAGCTTGGGACCTGCTGACCTCCACGCTCAAGAGGGGTACGATAAGACGGTCCCCCCGAGTCGGGTCAGGCGACCGCCGACTTTTTTAGGGCAGTGTTACATTTTCACTTTGGTACGACAGGACCGACCATGGCGACCGATCATATCCGATACGACGTACTGGCCCGTGATGCGCTGCGAGGAGTGCTGCGTCGTGTTCTGGCCGACGCCGCCGAACACGGCCTGCCGGGCGACCATCATTTTTTCATCACCTTCGTATCCACGGCCGACGGTGTGAAACTGTCGCCGCGCCTGTTGGCGCAATATCCGGAAGAGATGACCGTGATCCTTCAGCACCAGTTCTGGGACCTGGTGGTCACGGAGGAACGCTTCGAGGTCGGCCTGTCGTTTGGCGGCATCCCGGAACGCCTCGTCATTCCCTTCAGCGCCATCAAGAGCTTCTTCGACCCCTCCGTGCAGTTCGGCCTGCAATTCGAGACGTCGGATACGGCGGCGGCCGCCGACGAAAACGAGACGGCGGCTTCGCCGGCAACCTCCGCTTTGCCGGTGCCGACAAACGAGGAAGCCAGCGCGCCGGAAAAGCCTAGCGAGGGCGCCGAGGTGGTGCGGCTCGACCGCTTCCGCAAGAAATGACAGCAAGGCAGACCTGATTGGGCCGCCAAGACTTCTAATTTCGAGACTACCTATTTGAAGACTTCCCTATTTCAAGACTTCCTATTCGAGGCTTCCTATTCAAGGCTTCCTATTTAAAGTTCCTGTAGAACAGAGTGGCGATTTATTCAGGAACGTTTATGGCCCGATCAAAATCTTCTTCCCCGTCAAAATCAGCGACGCGCACCGAGACCGACAGCTTCGGTCCGATCGAGGTTGCGGCCGACCGCTACTGGGGCGCGCAGACCGAACGCAGCCGGCAGAACTTCCGCATCGGCCATGACCGGATGCCGATGCCGATCATTCGCGCGCTCGGTGTCGTCAAGCTCGCTGCCGCCGAAACCAACCGGGATCTCAAGCTGCTCGACCAGCGCCGGGCGCGCGCCATCATCCGCGCCGCGCGCGAGGTGATCGACGGACAATTCGACGATCATTTTCCGCTGGTGGTCTGGCAGACCGGCTCCGGCACCCAGACCAACATGAATCTCAACGAGGTGATCGCCAACCGCGCCAGCGAATTACTCGGCGGCAAGCTCGGCACCAAGGCGCCGGTGCATCCCAACGATCACGTCAACATGAGCCAGTCGTCGAACGACTCGTTCCCGACCGCGATGCATATCGCGGCGGCGGTCGCGATCACGCACGATCTCTTGCCGGCGTTGACGCTGCTTTACCGCGCGCTTCGGGCGAAAGAGAAGGCGTTTGCGCACATCGTCAAAATCGGCCGCACCCATACCCAGGACGCGACGCCGATGACGTTGGGGCAGGAATTTTCCGGCTATGCCACCCAGGTCGAGCACGCCATGTCGCGGATCCGCGTGGCGCTCAAGGAACTTTATCCGCTGGCGCAAGGCGGCACCGCGGTCGGCACCGGCCTCAATTCGAAGCCGAGATTTGCCAGGACCTTTGCCCGCCACGCCGCCAAGATCACCCGCCTGCCCTTCACCAGTGCCGTCAACAAGTTCGAGGCGCTTGCCTCCAACGACGCCTATGTGTTCGCGCACGGCGCCCTGAACGCAGCGGCCACCGGCCTGTTCAAGATTGCCAACGACATTCGTCTGTTGGGTTCCGGTCCGCGCTCCGGCCTCGGCGAATTGATCCTGCCGGAGAACGAGCCGGGTTCCTCGATCATGCCGGGCAAGGTCAACCCGACGCAGTGCGAGGCGGTCACCATGGTGTGCTGTCAGGTGTTCGGCAATCAGGCGGCGATCACGACAGCCGGCAGCCAGGGCCATTTCGAACTGAACGTTTACAAGCCATTACTGGCATTTTGTATGATGAATTCCATACAACTGCTGGCCGACGTGGTGCGCTCCTTCACCGAGCACTGCGTCGAAGGAATACGCGCCGACGAGAAACGCATCCATGAACTCATGGAACGTTCGCTGATGCTGGTGACGGCGCTGGCCCCGAAGATCGGCTATGATAATGCCGCCAAAGTGGCCAAATCCGCTCACGCCCGTGGCACAACGTTGAAAGAGGAGGCGGTAAGACTTGGTTTTGTTTCTGCCGACGAGTTTGATCGTCTGGTAAAGCCGCGCGAAATGACGCACCCCGGATAACTACGGCATAGCTTCTTGCGCTGCCATGCCGACGCGACAACACGCCGCCCTTTATATCGCCTAAAGAATTATGCTTATTGGCTTTTACGGCGACGCTTCGCCGTGGTAGAGCAAAAAATATTTCGAAAAGACCAAACACGACATTTTTGCGATCAGACGGCATAATGGGGAATTGATAATGAGGATCGAGCTCGCTAGCGCGCATCCGCTAAATTTGAATCGGGTCACATCAAATGGAACCCACACACCTTCATCGATTGCTTCATCGATTGCCGACATCTTCGCAACGATGACCAAGTTCACATGACGGGGGCCGGCATGGGGGATTTAGTCAATCTAAAGCAGTTCAGAAAGCGCGTCGCGAAAGAGCGGTCGGAACAGGAAGCCGCCGCCAATCGCACGCGGTTCGGCCGCACACGGTCCGAACGTGAGCTCGAGGAACAGCGCGCCGAACGCACCAGTAAACACCTGGATCAGCATCGCATCGACGGCGAGGACGCATCATGAAATCGCCCGTCGTGAAACGATCGATCGTGGTCGCTGGTCACAAGACCAGCGTCAGCCTCGAAGAAGCCTTCTGGAACGGCATGAAGGAGATTTCGGGCTTACGCAACATCACGCTGTCCGAACTGGTCGGCGAGATCGACAACAATCGCCAGCAAGGCAACTTGTCGTCGGCCATCAGGCTTTTCGTGCTGGACTATTTCCGGTCGCGCGCTCAAACGGCGGCGCCGGCGGCAGCGGAGTCACGGCAGCCCGTCGCCGACAAGGTCTGAGCTGCTTCTCCGTAAGACATCGGCAGTAGCCAAACGCGCTTTCCGTGGAATGAAGAGTGCTGCCTATTCCGTTTTCAGATTCAGCGCGTGACAAGCGTTGCAGCGCAGGCGCAATTCCTTGATCTGCGTCCTGAACTCGTCAGGCTTTTTGGCGCCGGCGGCGCTCCAGGCGATCTTCGAAGCTTCGTTGGCCCGCTTGTAGAAGTCCGAAAAATTCGACCAGATCGCCGGATTGGCGAATGTATCGGTGGCGGGATCGCGCTCCGCGCCTTCCTTCCATTGATTGGTCGAGGGCGGAAACAGATGCGGGAACACCATCAACAGCGTTGAGATCACCTCGGCATGCTCTCTGGCGTCCGCCAGATCGAGCTTGCCTCCCGGCGCCAGCATGGTCTCAACCTCGTCCATGTTCATGTCGATTTCGCCCATCGCAGTCTTGCGGGCGAAGATCGTATCCTTCGGCAGCGGCTGATCCTCGGCAAAGGAAGGTGTCGCTACAAACGCGACCGCCGCAGCGATCGCAGCCATCACGGTCCGTTTCAACGCAGAGGAAAAACGCACGGCGCGGATCCTATTCAAGACCCGGCTTCTCTTGGTCGCGGATATTGGCGGTGAAAACTTCACCGGTCGAAAGCGTCTTGAGCTCCATCAACAGACCGCTCTTCTTGCCGGCCTCACGCTCCGGATGGAAGGTGACCTCGACCTCATCGCCCGGCTTCACCACGTCGCGCCGCCAACCGCCGGCACGCACCAGATTGCCGGGACTCGTCGTTTCGATCAGCCAATCGGCCGGCGCTTCGTCCGCGCTGAGCGAGCCGGTGACGGTGATCGTGACATGCGGGTTGACCCAGCGCATTTCCACGACCTTGCCCTTGAGCGTCTGGGATTTCGAGAAATCGAACATCGACGCGGAATGGTGCGCGGCAACTTGCGAGATTCCGCCACCGACGATCGCCAAGATGGCAAACGCGCCGATCGACTTCAGGACGTGTCGCATGGTCATCTCCTGTCTTGTTGTTTGCAGGTTATTTCGCCGGGACGGCAGTGGTGTGGCCCCATTCGGATTTTTGCACGGGAACGAAGACGTGGTCGCCTTCCGCATTGACGCGCTCGACCAGATCGCCGGTGGCGCAGACGCCTTCGACGATGTCGAACTTGCGCGCGCGCTGGCGGAAGAAGATGCGCGTCGTCTTCCACGGTTGGGTGAGGATATGCGGCGCGATGATTTCGAGGTCATCGTGCAGGATATCCTTGTCGGCGAGATGAATGCGCTCGATCACGTGCATGTCACCGTTGTTGGGAAGGCCTGCGGCTTCGCTGACGGCGAGCGGCGCCTCGGGAACAATGTCGGTGGTATCGACCACCAGCGTGTCGCCCTCCCAGTGGCCGATCGAATGGCCGTGGAAGGTCGGGTCGGACGTCTCCGGATGACCCCGGCCGTCGGTGTAGATGCGGCGGATGCGATTGCCGTCGGATTCCCCGAGCATGGTCACGCGTCCCGGCGTGAACAGGATCTCCATCGCGTTGTGGGTGACCAGCATCCAGGACGGATGTGCTTCGGGCAGACAGTTGGCGAAAATCAGCGTCGGGCGGCCGGCCTTCTCCTCGGCGAACATGTGCTGGATCTTCTTGGCTGCGGCCTCGTTCCACGGCGGCGGATTGGTTTTGACCTGGGCATCCTGATCCGTGATCTTCGGATTCCAGACGCCGCTCCAGTCCGGCAATTTGGCGATGTCGGCCCAGTCCTGAGCCGTCGGCGCCGGGTTGACCACCGCTGGCGCCTTTTGCGGCGCTTGCGCGCCCGCAATCGATGGCACCAGCACAAGAGCAAAAAGAGCAGCAGAAGCGATACCGATTGGACCCGGTTTCACGCGCATTTCTCCGGAGGAAAAGAGTGATCTGAGCTCGGCAACACCAACAAAGCTAGCCAGAACTTGTTTCAATGTGAAGTCAGCGACGCCCACCTTCAGTGCATCGTGAAGCCTGTCCCGCGACCGAGTGAGACCACCGCGATCCAGGCCATCAGTGAAATGACGGCCGCCGTCTTCGCGGCCACCGGCGTCGTTGCGCCCGGCGCATCCCAGCGCTCGATGTCGCGCTCGCTGAAGAGATGAAACACCGCCATGTTGAGTCCCGCGAGCACCAGCATCACCAACTTGATCTGGAACAGACGGTTATGGGCGTAGTGCGTTGCGTCGGATGAAAACATCAGCGATCCCGTGATCGCGGCGACCGCAAACGCGCCCCAGGTGTAGGGGATCACATCGCGCATCAGCCGCTTGGCGCTGATATCGAGCGAGGCGACGCCCAACAGACGCAAGTCGACGATCGAGATGGTTCCGACCACGAGCACAATCGCCAGAACGTGAACGGACTCGATCCATGGAAACAGGATGTCGTTCTCGGCGACCGCGGTCGCGATCCATGTCGACTGCAACCATGCGAGCGCGCTCTCAATATCCACCGAAGAAATCCCTGTGATGTGACATGCGGGCCGCGATCAATGCTTGAGCATCAGGCGAAATAGGCGATCCAGCGCCCGGCAAAGATGATCGACGACCACAACAGGATCGAGACGACGGCGAGCGTTACGGCGGCCGCGCGGGGCCCTGCGGCATCGCCGAACGCCGCGTTGCGCCGGTGAAGAAATTGAAACAGCGCGGTGACGGTCAGCGCCGCGATCAGGAGCCCCATCTTGAGCTGGAAGGCGGGGTTCTTCAGCGACCGCGCCGGCTCGGCGATAATCATGATGATTCCCGTGGCCAGCAAAACGAGCAACGTCCACCACACCAGCGGCAGGAACCGCGCCTTCACGGCCTCCAGCGGCCGGTTAGCCCAGAACACGCCGATCAGGCGCAAGTCGAGCATCAGCGCGGAACTGGCGACCACCGCAATGGCAAGGATGTGGATGGTCTGCACGGTGGGAACGACCCAGCCGGCGACCTGGATCCACTGGCTTAACGCCGTCTGGTCGATCCAATGACAGATCTCGTTGAGCGTCATGCGGCAGCCGGCACCAAAGACGTTCGCGGACAGCGCGAACGGGCTGGAACGGTACCCGCAGTCTTGAGGCCGGAAAAGGCCCGTTTTTCACATGGGCGCATGTGAACAGCGACGAGAGCCATGCTTCGCGCGCGGAGCCCGCTTTCGCAGAATTTTATCCTCGACGGGGCCGGCTTCAGGGAAGAGTCGATCACACCCTCCGCTAAAAAAACTAGAAAGCGGGCTGCGGGGTCGCGACCGGCGGCGTCAGCATCAGCGGCGGCTTCGGCCTCGCCGGCCGTGCCACCGCAGGCGCCGGCCGCACGTCGATCGGTGGCGGCAAGGGTGGCGCTTGTTGGCTCACAACCGGACCGCTGGCGGCGGGATTGCCTGCAGCCGCTGGGTTGGCCGCGGGCGGAACAACTGGCGGGCGCGGTGCACTGACTCTCGGCCTTGGTGGCAACGGACGCGGTGGCGCTTCGACGGATGGCAGGGCGGGTGACTGCTGGCCAGGTGAAGTCTCGGGCAAGCTCATCGGCTGAGCCGGCGGCGGGATCGAGGCCGGGGTCGCATCGCCGCGCTCGATCGAATCGAGCCGTCTGGTTTCGCGATCGATCGCCCTCACCGCCAGCCATGACGACAACGCCGCGACATCGACCGTCCGGTCGAGCGCATCGGGCGTCCCGGCGGCGAAAATCTGGATCTCCGGCGGGCTCGCTTGTCCGGCACCGGCGCCCGGTGCCGTCAATGTGGCGCGGACGTCGGCCTGGTCGGCGGGAATGTCGTAACCACCGGACACGATGGCGCGAACGCCTTCAGCCTCAAGGGCGGTGGCGGTCACGCGAAGCCGGCCGTCTCTGATCGTGAAGGGGATTTGCGCGGAGGCAACCAGCAGCGTGCCGCCCGACAGCGCCGGTTCGACCAGCTTGCGCAGGCGAAGATCGTCGACCGCCTGGCCCGCGTCGCTGGCGCGGATCGCGACCTCGAAGGCGCGCGGATCGAGCCCACTGATGCGGGCCGCTTCAATCGTCACCGTGCCGTTGCCTGAGATCGCCCCGGTCAGAGCGGACGCGCTGCGACCTTGGCTGGCGAGCGTCATCTGCAACGAGGTGCGCCCGGCCGGCATCGCGAGCGCACGATAATGCAAGGCCGTGCCATCGACGCCGCTGAGCGTCACGCGGCTATTGAACGACAGTCCCCCTGGCGTCTGCCTGGCTTCGATGTTGCCGCCGACCTCGCCGCCGCCGATCCCGCCTTTGATGCCGTCGACAATCAGCGATTGGCCGTCGCCCTTCACGGTACCCGAGAGCGGTCGCAACTCGCTGCCGCCCGGCAGCACGCCACGCAACGCCTGAAACGCGACCTGTCCACGCCAGCCCCTGAGAAAGCCGTTGCCGACAGGGTCAGCCGCGTCGTGCCCGGACGCGCCCAACATCAATGCGAAAGCCGGCGCCAGATCCAGTGCATCGAGGCCGACTTCGCCGTCGATCCGGCGTTCCCCGTCGAGCGTCATCGCGACGTGGCCGCGCAGCCGCGATCCCGCGATCGCGCCGTCAATATCGTCGAAGGTCAGCTTGCCGCCGGCGAGCGAAACCCGCGACGACAGGCCGACATCCTGCGCCAATTTGTCAGACGGCTTGAGGTCGAACAGCGGTGCGAGGTTGAGACCGCGCGCCTTCAGCGAGAGGCTCGCCTTGACCGCCTTGGCGTTGAATTCCTGCACAAAGGGATCGGCGGTGCCTTGCGCCTCGGCTTCAAAGCCCGCGCCGGTGAGATCGAGTTTGACGCGAAGCGGCGTGCCCCACGCGCCCGTCACCGTTCCCTGAAGCTGACCCGGTCCATCGCGCGCAGCAAGTGTACCATCGAGGCCCAGCAGAGCGAGCAGCGAGGAACCCTGCTCTGACGACAGCTTGGTTTCCACAGTGACGTCGCCATGCAGGAGCTTGTCGAGATCGGC
>DATHPL010000008.1:0-1859 GCA_035483915.1 Bradyrhizobium sp. | reverse complement strand
CCGGCCTTGGCGGCGGTTACGGACACTGTACGCACGACCGTCGCCAGCACGAAGGCTTGCTCGGCGGCCTTCATCTGCGCGACCAGATCCATCACCTCGACATGCGCGCCCATCTCAAAGCCTCGCAAGGTAAGGCTCTAGCGCCGTCAGACTCTGCAGCGTATTGGCCGGCGCATAGAGATCGATATAGGGCAGCGCCGCCTTGATGCCGCGCGCCTCGGGCGTGTAACCCTGCCATCCCATCATCGGATTGAGCCAGACAATGCGGCGGCAGCGGCGGCCGAGCGTCGCCATCTCTCGGCCGAGCAATGCGACGTCGCCGGTCTCATAGCCGTCGGAAACGATCATCACGCAGGACCGCGAATGCAGCACGCGCGCGGCGTGCCAGCGGTTGAAGGTTTGCAAGCTTTCGCCGATCCTGGTGCCGCCGCCCGCGCCCTGCGCCATGATCGAGAGGCGATCGAGCGCGCGGCCGGCGTCTCTCTCTTTCATGGCGTCCGAGACGTGAGCCAACCTCGTGTGGAACAGGAACGCTTCGGCTTCGCGAAATTCGTCGAGCACACCGTGAATGAAGCGCAGAAAGACACCGGTATACATGCTCATCGAACCGGAAGCGTCCAGCAGCACCACGAGCCGCAAGGGTTTCTGCTTGCGCTGTCGTTTGACAAGGGTGATCGGCACGCCGCCACGGCTGATATTGCCATGAATGGTACGGCGCAGATCGATCCGATAACCGCGCCGCCGCGCCAGATCGCGCCGTGTCAATCGCGTGCGCATCGCACGGGCCAATCGGGCCGCGGCAAGATGCGCCTGCTTGATCTGCTCGGAATCGGCCAAGTAGCGAAAATCGGTCTCAGCGATATTCTCCGCAGCCGAGGCGCCTTCCATGCGTCCCTCACCTGAACGATCATGGTCAGCGCCCTCGGTGGAGGGAATTTGATCGGCCGCCATATTACCGTCGGCATGGGGTTCGGCGGTATGGCCCGACAGGTTTTTCAGCGACGGGTTGTTCGCTGCCTTCGCGGTGCCGGTGATGACCGAACGCGACCGCACCCGCTTGCCGAGCCAGAATGCATCGAAAATGCCGTCGAACTTCTCCCAGTCAGATTTTCGCGCGGAGAACAGATGTTTGAAGGCCGTGCGGAGCAGGCCCGGCCGCGCAGCATAACCGGCGGCCATCAAAGCAGCCGCATCCCGGCCTTCGGCGAGACCAACGGCAAAACCACTGTCACGCAGGGTCCGCAGGAACGCCGCCAGCTTGCTTGAAACGAGGCGGGACAGCTCGTTGATGTCCTCTATATCGGGAGATACGCCGCAACAACTCATGCAACCCTCCCCAACAGACGTTCGCCGACCTCGCGCGTCACCCGCGCCCGGTCCTCCTGCGTCTTGAGCAGGCACATCAGCGTCTCGTGCACGGTCTCGGGCGCATCATGCAGATCCTTGACGTTGAGACCGACCAGCGCCGCCGCCCAGTCCAATGTCTCTGCGACACCCGGCACCTTTCGCAGCTCTTCCTTGCGGATGCCTTCGACCATCCGCGCGATCTGCAGCGACAGCGATGCGCCAGCGCCGTCGATGCGCGCCATGATGATACGCGCCTCACGCTCGACGTCGGGATAGTCGACATAGTGGTAGAGGCAACGGCGGCGTAATGCGTCCGACAGTTCGCGCGTGCCGTTCGACGTCAGGACGACATGAGGAATCGACGTAGCTTTGATCGTGCCAAGTTCCGGAATCGAGATCTGGAAGTCCGAAAGCAACTCCAGCAGAAATGCCTCGAACTCGTCATCGGCGCGGTCGATCTCGTCGATCAGCAGCACCGGCGCCTTGTCGCGGCGGATCGCCGCGAGCAGCGG
>DATHPL010000007.1:0-1953 GCA_035483915.1 Bradyrhizobium sp. | reverse complement strand
ACCGCTTGGGCGGCGGCGGAACCTGTTCGGGCTCCAGCGCGGCACGCGGGCTCCTTGGCGAAATGGGCGGCCTCTCACTCATCGATGCAACCTGAATCCCGTCGGTTCAATCGTGGTCCGGAAACTATGCCGGCCGGTGGTATCGCCCACATCTAGGAATTATCACCGAATGCGGCGAAACGGTGAAGTTCTAACCGATCAGGCGCGCGCCACTGGACTGATTCTAGCATTCGCATTGCGCGCCTTGGTGACGAGATAGGTTACGTCTGTCAAATCCGGCGAGTGTCCAAATTCGCCACACTAGCCGGTCACGCGTCGCAGAATCACAGACGCGTTTGTACCTCCGAAACCGAATGAATTCGACAGCACGACATTAATTTCGCGTTGGCGCGATGTGTTCGGCACCAGATCAATGGCGGTTTCCACCGACGGGTTGTCAAGATTGATCGTTGGCGGGGCGACGTTATCTCGAATCGCAAGAATGCCGAAAATCGCCTCGATCGCGCCGGCAGCGCCCAACAAATGCCCCGTGCATGATTTGGTCGAGGACATCGAGACCCGGGAAGCCGCGTTACCCAGTAGCCGCTCCACGGCCGACAGTTCGATCTCGTCGCCGATCTGCGTTGATGTGCCGTGCGCGTTGATATAATCGATATCGGAAGCCGAAATTTCCGCACGTTTCAGTGCGGCGCTCATGCTCCGGAAGCCGCCGTTGCCATCCGGTGCGGGCGAGGTGATGTGATAGGCATCGCCGGACAGTCCGTAGCCAACCACCTCGGCGTATATCTTGGCACCGCGTTTTTTCGCATGGTCAAACTCTTCGAGCACCAGGATGCCGGCGCCCTCGCCCATGACAAAACCGTCGCGATCCTTGTCGTAGGGCCGTGACGCCTTTTCCGGCGTTTCGTTGAAGGCGGTCGACAGCGCGCGTGCGGCGCAGAAGCCCGCCATGCCAATTCGGCAGATCGGCGATTCGGTGCCGCCGGCCACCATGACATCGGCATCGCCAAGCGCAATCAGCCGGCTCGCATCGCCGATCGCATGGGCGCCCGTCGAACATGCGGTGACGACAGAGTGATTGGGACCTTTGAGGCCGTGCTCAATCGACACGTAACCCGAAGCGAGATTGATGAGGCGTCCTGGAATGAAGAACGGCGACACCTTGCGCGGCCCGCGCTCCTTCAGAAGAATCGAGGTATCCGCAATCCCCGACAGGCCGCCAATGCCGGAACCGATCATGGTGCCGGTGGCGCATTGGTCTTCCTCGCTTGCGGGATGCCAGTCGGCGTCATCAAGCGCCTGACGCGCGGCGCACATGGCAAAGATGATGAAGTCGTCGACCTTGCGTTGGTCTTTCGGCTCCATCCACTGGTCGGCGTTGAAGGTGCCGCCGGAGCCGTCGCCGCGCGGCACCACGCAAGCGATCTGGCTGGTAAGATCGGAAACGTCGAACGTCTCGATCTTCCGGGCTCCGCTTTCGCCGTTCAGGATGCGCTTCCAGGTCGGCTCGATGCCACAGCCAAGCGGCGAGACCATGCCAAGGCCCGTGACGACAACCCGCCTCATCTAGATCACTCCAGCCCGCGATTCGCGATCTCCGGCAACAGACGACGGGACCGCGAGGCCACGGTCCCTTCCGTCCCTGTCAGTTCCGCGCGGGGGCTTCAGCTCTTCGCGTTCTTTTCTAGAAATTTAGTCGCGTCGCCGACGGTCAAAATCGTTTCCGCGGCATCATCAGGAATTTCACAACCGAATTCTTCTTCGAAAGCCATCACAAGCTCGACCGTATCGAGACTGTCGGCGCCGAGGTCGTCAATAAAGCTCGCGTTGTCGACCACCTTTTCGGGTTCGACACCAAGGTGTTCGACCACGATCTTCTTAACCCGCTCGCCAATCTCACTCATCGCTCAACCTCGTGCTGTTCCATTGGACCGACCCAAGACGTACGAGCCA
>DATHPL010000006.1:0-3386 GCA_035483915.1 Bradyrhizobium sp. | reverse complement strand
CGCGTTGCATTTGAGCAACACCCCCTTAGGAAATTGAAGTTCCAATGATTTCGCCATTGCTTGTCCACACCACCGCTCGAAAATGACCGGCATGGCACTTGGTATCCGACCCGATTGGAGACAGTGATCATGCACCCGCGGTTGGCAGCAATGGCCACATTGTGCCGAGAGACGGCGATGCCGGCTTCGGTTCTCGTGTGTCTCGCTGCATTTGGGTCTGCCGGCATCGATAACACCGGTGCATCGGTCGCCGAGCAGGTTGCCCCGCCGCCGGCCGCCGACACGACGCTCCCCGTTCAACCACCGGCAATCGCGTTCAACACCGCCGATGTGACGGCTGTCAGCCGATCGATCACGGAAGAGCCCGCCCAAGCGGCGGCGACGCAAGAGCCGGACCCGATCGTCACAGCCGCGTTGACCAATTCACCGGAAGTGGCGCCGACTGAGGCTCCGTCGAAGCCAGCGGACGAAACGACCATGGCGTCTCTGGAGCCCGGCGATGTGAATCAAGCCGATGGTTCACGCGCCGATGGTTTGCACGCCACCAGTTCACTTGAAGCGCTCGATCAGTGTTCAGAAGATGCCTGCATCAATCGTTATCTCTGGGAGCTCTACCAACACACGCCCAAGGAAGACTCCATCAAGGTCGAGCAACAGAGGAAAGTCTCCGTCAAACGAAAAGGCCGGATGGTGACGGTCACGAGGACCTTCTCGACAACGACCGATGAAGACTTTTCGTGGAAGGACCCCAAGGCCGCCGACAAAGCCGGCATGCCCGCGGCGGACTATGTGATCGGCGGCATCGATCGGGACTTCAAGCTTCGGCTGTTCCAGATGCTTCGCGCCGCGGACAAGGCCGGCCTGTCACCGGGGATCACAAGCGGCTTCCGCGACGACTATCGTCAATCGATTGCAAGCGGTCTCAAGGCAGCCAACGACCGGTCTTACCACGGCGGTAGTTTCCGCGGAGGCTACGGTCACGGGCTTGCGGCGGATATCGTGAGCGTCAACGGCGCAACGCGGGCGCAGCGGCAGCTTGCCAGCGATATTATCTGGAAATGGGTCGATGACCACGGCAAGGAGTTCGGCATCGGCCGTCCCTATCTCGACCGGGATCCCCCACATGTGGCGCCGATCGACGGCAAGGAATATGCCGATCATCATCCCGGCATGAAAGCCCGGCAGGAACGAGCCGCATCGAAGCCGCGCAGCGTGCTCGCCTCGCATCGAGGCGCGGCAAAACGCACGAGAAGCGCGAGCTAGTTCGACCTCGCGCGCTCCCGGCACGAGTCGCCAAGAAGTTCAGAAGAACGTCAGCTGCAACAAGGCTCGGCTAACCGCCGGCGCTTGTCAGCTCCGCGTGCGCATGGGTTGAGCGGTTCTGCGACGTGACGTAAGCGTCCGCCATGAGCGACCCGACAAACGGCGCCGCGGTTTTAGCCGAGGAATCCGACCCAAAGCCGGCCCTGCTCGGGGTCGCATGCGGACTTGGCGCAGCACTGTGCTGGGCGCTGGGTTTCGTGGCCACTCGTCACGGCCTGAAAGTCGGCTTCACGCCGGCAGACCTGCTGATGCACCGCTTTCTGTGGTCGGGCCTGGCGTTCCTGCCGCTCGTCCTTCGCACCGGCATCGGCAATCTCTGCGGCATCGGATGGGCCCGTGGCATCGCGCTGATGGTACTGGGCGGGCCAGTGATGTCGATCATCAGCTATACCGGATTCCTGTTCGTGCCACTGGGGCACGGCAGCGTCATCCAGCCCTCCTGCGCAACCTTAGGCGGCCTGTTTCTCGCGACCGTCCTGCTTCGGGAGCGAATTTCGTTCTCACGCATTTTCGGAGCATTCGTTATCGTCGGCGGGCTGGTCGTGATCGGCAGCGAGTCGATCGGTCACATCGGCGCCAGCGGCGTGCAAGGCGATTTGATCTTCGTTTTAACCGGCTTCATGTTCGCCGGCTTCGGCACGCTGCTGCGGCACTGGCGTGTCTCCGCCTTCTCCGCCGCCGCCGTCATCAGCGTGCTGTCGCTTTCGCTGTTTCCAGTCTATGCCGCGTCCGGTGCCCTGGCGCGCGTGACGGCGATCGGCATCAATGAGAACGCGTTGCAAGCCTTCGGGCAAGGAATCCTGGCCGGCCCAGCCGCGATGTATCTATTCGCATTCTCGATTCAGCTCCTCGGCGTCGCACGTGCGGCGGTTTTCCCGGCCATCGTGCCGGCGCTGACCTTGTTGGTCGGCTGGCTGCTGCTCGGCGAGTCGCCGACCGCATTGCAGACGGCGGGATTGGTTACGGTGCTGTCCGGATTCTATCTGGCACAGCGGCAGCGCTAACTGCAGCTTGAACCGGAAACTTGCTTCAAGCCACCTTGGTGGAGTCCTTGATCGAGGACTTGTAGCGTTGCAGCGCAAACGCCTTGTCGCTCGACGCGATCAACTCTTCGAGGATGCGGGACATCGTTTGAAAGTCTTCGCGCGTGAGCGATCCGAACTCGACGTCGTTGATCTCGCGCTGATAGGGCGCAAGCTTTCGCAACAGTGCCCGTCCCTTTTCGGTGATGGCGAGCGAGATCCGCCGCCGGTCGACGCTGTCGGGCTTTTTTTCCGCGAGACCCAGGGTCTGAAGCTTGCTGGTGACGGTGGTGACGAAAGCGCCGCTCATATGCAGATGGTCCGCGACCGTCTTGACGTTGACGTCGCCGTCGAGGCCGAGATGACCGATCGAGATCAGGATCGTATACTCGACGCCCGCGAGGCCGATTTGCCTGGCGTGACCATCGCGGATCGCCTCATGGCGCGCCATGAAGGCAAAGATGTTGTGCACGAGCTTGCGAAAGTCGCGGTCGGTGCCGTCATTCAGGAGTTCAGGACGGGTCACCGTCAACGGCAGCCCGCTCCTCGATTGGAGGGGCTCGGTGCGACGCGGTGCTGGACTGCGCTCGGCTTTGGCTTTTTGGCGCGACAAGAGTGTTCTCCTGATGGGGCCGAAATCTATTCGCGAAGGAATCAGTACGATGTCTCGACGTGGCCGATCAACTGACGACCGGCAGCGCATCGATGTCGTAAGCGTGACGCAAGGTCCGGCCAAGCACGGGGTCTTCCAACTCCACCTCAAAACGGCTCGCCGGGCGAATCCCACCAATCGCGGCCAGCGTACCGCAGAACATCACCGTGCCGGAGGACAAAGGCTTACCCCACCGCGATATCAGGTCGGCCGGCGTCCGCATGCCGGCCAGCGTGCCGTCCTGATACGCGACGCGGCGGCCGTCGATGGTGGCGAACGCGCGCAGCTTGATCTGGTCCCAATGGCCGACGACATCGTCGAGCAGCCAGAGTTCGCCGCCGACCGGCTTGCCGCAAAGCTGCTTGGACAGCGCGATCCCCATGGTCTCC
>DATHPL010000005.1:0-5236 GCA_035483915.1 Bradyrhizobium sp. | reverse complement strand
CCTTCAGGGCATGGGCTTGATCCATCAGCCGCTCGAATGGCTCTTGTTCTCCGAATTCTCCGTCGTGCTGGCGCTGGTGCACCTCTTTACCTTTTTCATGGTGGTGCCGATCTTCAACTCGATGATCCGGATCGACAAGCGACTGATCGAAGCCGCCTATGACGCCGGTGCCACCGGATGGCAGACGCTGGTGAACATCGTGATCCCGCTGGCCAAGCCCGGTATCGTGATCGGCTCGATTTTCGTCATCACCATCGTGATGGGCGATTTCGTCACCGTCGGCGTGATGGGCGGACAGCAGATCGCCTCCGCCGGCAAGATCATCGAAACTCGGCTCAACGCCTTGCAGTTTCCTGCGGCTGCGGCCAATGCGGTGATCCTGCTTGGCATCACCATCCTGATCATTTCCTCACTGACGCGGATCGTCGATATCCGCAAAGAACTGTAAGAGAGCCTGATGGGCGAGAAGCGGCCACGATCGTTCTATTTTCTGGCGCTGTTTTTCATCGCTTATGTCCTTTTTCTGTACGGGCCGATGTTCGCGATCTACATCCTCTCGTTTCAGGGACCCGATGGCGGCCTGACTTTCCCGATGAACGGCACCTCTCTGGTGTGGTTCTCCAAGGTGTTTTCGGGCGGCGGCATCGTCGATATCGGCGCCGCATTCAAACGTTCGCTCGAACTCGGCCTCGTCGTCATGGTGCTGACGGTGCTGCTTTCGGTGTCCGCGGGCATGGCCTTCCGCAAGCCATTCCGCGGCGCGACCGTGCTGTTCTATGTCGCCATTGCGAGCCTGATCATGCCGTCGATCATCACCTCGCTCGGCATCGGCCTGGAATTCCGCCTGCTGGATGATTTCGTCAACAGTCTCGGCGTTGAGGGATGGACCACCGGAATGGGACTGTTCACGTCCGGTCTCGGCGCCCATCTCACCTGGACACTGCCGTTCGGGCTGCTGATCATGTTCGCGATCTTCAACCGGTTCGACGGTAGGCTTGAAGAAGCCGCGCGCGATCTCGGCGCGACGCCATGGCAGACGTTCCGCCATGTGGTGCTGCCCATCATCCTGCCGTCGGTGGTCGGTATCGGCCTTTTCGGCTTTACCCTGTCGTGGGATGAACTCGCCCGCTCGAGCCAGGCTATCGGCTCCGTCAACACCCTGCCGCTGGAATTGCAGGGCCTCACCACCACGGTGACCAAGCCGGACATTTACGCGCTCGGCACCCTGACCAGCGCGGTGTCATTCCTGGTGATCTTCACCGCCCTGATCGTCATTCTGGTGCTTCAAGCCCGGCAACGGCGCCACGGATCGGATGCCGGCAAGGGAATGGTGTAGAATGCGCGCCATGCGCATTCTCGTCGTCAACCCGAACACGTCAGTCGCCATGACCGAGAAGATCGGCGCGGCTGCACGCACTGTTGCCGCGCCGGGAACGGAAATCGTCGCGGTCAATCCTGCCGATGGGCCGGTCTCCATCGAAGGCTATTACGATGAGGTGTTCTGCGTACCCGGACTGCTGGCGGAAATCGCCAAGGGAGAAGCGTTGGGCGTTTCGGCCCATGTCATCGCCTGTTTCGACGATACGGGTTTGGAAGCCGCGCGCAGCCTTGCCTCCGCACCGGTGATCGGTATCGGCGAGGCTGCCTTTCATCTGGCCTCACTGGTGGCGCACCGCTTCGCGGTTGTCACGACGCTGTCGCGCTCGATTCCCACGATCGAGACCAATCTGGTGAAATACGGGCTCGCCGGCCGCTGCGCCAAGGTGCGGGCCTGCGAGGTGTCCGTGCTGGCGCTCGACGATCCCGCCTCCAACGCCTCGGCACAAATCGGCGCTGAGATCGAACGTGCCAGACACGAGGATCGCGCCGAAGCCATCGTGCTTGGCTGTGCCGGCATGGCCGACCTCGCTGCGCGTCTGACCGAACATCACGGTCTGCCGGTCATCGACGGCGTCGCCAGCGCGATCAAATTGGCCGAAGCCTGCAGCGTGCTCGGCTTGAAGACCTCGAAGATCGGCGCATACGCTACGCCGCTGTCGAAGACGTATCTGGGAGCGTTTGCCGCCTTCGCGCCGCGGCAAGGTTAGGACTATCAGGAAAGGCAACTTCAAATGACTCGGCGTGCAATTTCGATCGATGTGATCCGGATTCCGACCAAAGGCCCCGGCGACGTATCTGGCCTGATCCAGTTGATCGAGGCCGGCCGTATCAATCCAGCATCAATCCTGGCGATCCTCGGCAAAACTGAAGGCAATGGCGGGGTAAATGACTTTACCCGCGAATATGCCACTTCCGCGCTGTCGGTCGCGCTCGCGCCCCGCCTCGCGCTACCGCCTCACGCGGTCGAGGAACGAATTGCCTTCGTGATGTCAGGCGGCACGGAGGGTGTGCTTAGCCCGCACATCACCGTCTTCACGCGCGAAATATCGGATACCGACGGCTTGCGGCGGGAGACTGGCGACAAGCGCCTCAGCATCGGGATTGCCAGCACCCGCGATTTCTTGCCTGAGGAGATCGGGCGAGCCGTGCAGGTTCACGAGACGGCAAAGGCGGTTCGGGCCGCCATGGCCGACGCCGGGATCGACGATCCCGGCGACGTGCATTTCGTCCAGATAAAATGTCCCCTGCTGACGAGCGATCGCATGGAAGAGGCCCGTGGCCGGGGGCAAAAAACCGTGACCTCCAGCGCCTACGGATCGATGGGCTATTCGCGCGGAGCCTCGGCCCTTGGCGTGGCCATGGCGCTCGGGGAAGTCAAAGGCGACATCAACGACGAACGCATCCTGAAAAAATACGATTTGTTCTCATCCGTCGCATCGACGTCCTCCGGTATCGAACTCATGCATAACGTCGTGATCGTCATGGGCAATTCCAGCAATGCCACGAGTTCTCTCGTCATCGGCCACGCGGTGATGCGTGACGCGATCGATTATGCCGCTGTCGTCGACGCGCTGAAAAGCGTTGGCCTCGGGTCCGACCACGCTTCGACCGCGCCCGATCGTCTGGTGAACATCTTTGCGAAAGCCGAGGCATCTCCAGACGGGACGGTGCGCGGTTGGCGCCATACCATGCTCGAGGACACGGATATCAGCGCTACCCGCCACGCACGAGCAGCGGTTGGCGGATTGATCAGTGGCCTCGCAGGAACGAGCGCCGTGTACGTTTCGGGCGGCGCCGAGCACCAGGGCCCGCCCGGAGGCGGGCCGGTAGCGGTGATCGCGCGCATCTAGCTTCCGCCATTGTCCTCACCCCATCGCGCGCACGCGACAGGGTAAGGTTTCTCGGCCAAGATCAATTGCGGTCAGTTTGCGGCGCGCGTTCCGCAGTACCGATTTCAAGCGCGCGTTTATGAGGCGACGTCTGTCCCATGCGCGTGATAACTTTGCGCGTGATGACTTGGCCATGGCGCGCGCCACGATGGGCTCCCTGATGCCAGGTCAAAGCGCCGTTGACGATGACCGTTTCGATGCCTTCGGCAGGCTCCGTCGGCGTATCGTAAGTCGCCTTGTCGATCACGGTCGTGGCGTCAAACACGACAACGTCAGCATGATGCCCTGCGGCGATCGTTCCCCTGTTCGCCAGACCGAAGTTTTTCGCTGTCAGGCCGCTCATCTTCCAAACGGCGGTCTCCAACGAAAACAGGCCGACATCGCGGCTATAGTGCCCCAGCACTCTGGGAAATGTTCCCCAGAGTCTCGGATGCGGCTTTTTCCCCCCGGGCAGGCCATCGGAGCCGACCATCGTGTGTTCGAAGGCCAGGATATTTCTCACATCCCCTTCGTTCATGATGAAATAGATGGCGCTTGCAGGTTGCAGACGCCGCGCTGCCTCCAGCCGGCTGACCTGCCATTCCTCCGCAATATCGGCGAGGTCACGACCGACATATTCCGGATGCTGCTCGCATTCGGCGATCAGGACACGTCCCTGCAGCCTCGCCTCGTCGGTATGCAGCATGGTCGAACTGGCCGCATAGGGATAGCAGTCGAGCGCAAGGCACTGACACTTCATCGCCGCGCCGATCAAAGGCAGCGTCACGGCCGACTTGCCGAAATTCGCTTCGCCGATCAGTTTGTGATGGGAAATCACAACCGGTGCATTCAAGGCGCGGCCGATCTCGAAGGATTCATTCAAGGAATCGACGCAACCCTCCGCCTCATTGCGCATGTGTGTCGCGAAGACGGCGCCAGTGCCGGCGATGGGCCGGCAAACCTCGATGACTTCCTCGATCGGGGCCATCGCGGCCGGCGGGTAGTAAGTGCCGGTAGACACGCCGATCGCGCCGGCGTCGAGCGCTTCGATGAGCAGGGCGCGCATCGCGGCGACTTCTTCGGGCTGAGCCGCACGATCGAGGGAGTCCATGGTCATCAGACGCAGCGTTGTATGACCAACCATCGCGGCGACGTTGACGGATGCCGGCGCACGCCGCAACACATCCAGATAGTCGGCAAAGCGCTCGAACGTGCGAGGAGACTGTTCACCGGCACCCAGCAGACTTTGCGGCATCGGGCGCGGCAAGTCCGGCCTGAGTGGCGCGAGGCTAATTCCGCAATTGCCTGTCACCACGGTGGTGACGCCTTGCGAAATCTTGAATGTCATGTCGGGGTCGGATAGCACCGCATGGTCGTCATGGGTGTGGGAATCGATGAAGCCCGGCGCAACGATCTTTCCACGAGCCTCCAGGGTAATGGGCGCCTGCGCCTCCGACAGATCGCCGATGGCGGCGATAAAACCGTCGCGAATACCGACATCCGCATCGAAGCGGGGCTGCCGTGTCCCGTCTATGATCGTTCCGCCACGAATAATGATGTCGAACGGACGGCCCGTTTGGTCAGTCATGGTGAAGTCCTGTCTCTATTGGGTGCCTGCCGGTCGAACGGCGTAGGCCGGAGCGCCGGCTGGCCGCCAGATCATGGCGACCACGGCTGACGTGACCGCAGACGCCAGCAACAGACAAAACGCCGCGAGATACGAGCCGCCGGTCGCCGCGATGAGCGCGCCCATCGCGGCAGGAGCAACTGAACCGCCGATCTGACCACCGAAATTCATCAATCCTGTCGCGCTGCCGATCAAGTGCTCGGGGAAGTGCCGAAGCGGTGCCGCGAAGACCGTAGCATAGACAAAATTGAACGCCAGCAGCAGCAGCGTCCAGTAAACCAACAGCAGTGGGAGCGAGGCCGTCGTCATCATCAGCGCAAGGAATACGGCGCTGAAGAACGCTCCGAGAACCATGAAACTC
>DATHPL010000004.1:0-7465 GCA_035483915.1 Bradyrhizobium sp. | reverse complement strand
CGAAACGAAACAGGCAACGGGTCCGCGACGAGCCGCGTCTCCGCAAAGCGGTCCAGTATCTCGGCAACCGGCAGCTTCCTGCCGAAGTCTGGATAGTCGATGCTGTCCAGGCTGGATTCAGCCCAGGACGAAATCGTGCCGCCCGTGCCGATTACCGCAACCCTGGGAAGAGAGGATGCCATGTACCGCTCTTGGTTAGTATGAATCGAGAATTCCAACGCAGTAGATCAGTTATCTCAGTTTACGGGCAAACGAAAACCAGATGCCATCTTTTCGCGAGCTACAATATGGTCTGCGTCGATCGACCTCGCGAATAGCGACCGGTGCAGCATATGCGCGCGCAGAATTCCAGGCTGCGCCGAAAGGTGTGGGAGCCGCTTGCTCTGACAACATTTCTACGTGATACTGTTTTGCTTCTCGTAATTTTAAGCAGGAGCGTCACGCTAACCGCAACGGAGACAACTGAATCGGAAGCGGTGGAGGAGTTAGAAAATTCTTATGATCAATAGTAAGAACAGTTATCGCGTTAGCCGCCGCGGCCTCGGACTCTTCGCAGCCGGCACCGCACTCGGACTGGCCATGCCGCCGACGATCGGCCGCGCGCAACCGGCTGCATTGCGCATAACGAGCATCCAGCCGACTACGGGTCCCTCCTCCCCTTATGGCTGGCGGGCGCGTGACGGTGCACAGCTCGTGACCGACGACATCAATGCGGCGGGGCTCTCGATCGGCGGCACCACCTACCGCCTTGATGTCCGAACCGAAGACATGGCGAATGATCCGCAGCAGGCCATCACGCTGCTGCGCCAGGCGGCTTCGAACCCGGATATCCTTGCGGTGATCGGTCCGTCCAATTCGGTTGGCTACGTGCCTTCGGTCCCGGCTGCCGGCCAGCTCGAGATCCCGCTGGTGGGGGCCGGCTCAGGCGCACCGGTAAAGCAATGGAACATCTGGTCTTACCGGGTGAACCCCGTTTCCGACACCGCCATTCCGGTGCTGCTGCGAAAGGTGCATGCGCAGGTACCGTTCAAGCGCCTCGGCGTGATCTACGACCAGACACAGGACGGGCAAGCGGGCGATGCCCAGGTGTGCAAGTTGTTGGCGCAAGAACTCGGCTACGAGGTTGTTGCCTTCGAGGCCTTCCGCGCCGGCGACCAGGATTTCTCTGCCCAGCTCGCTACCATTCGTAGCCGAAAGCCCGACGCGCTCTTTGTCGCCGCGGCCACCGGCGATGGCGTGAAGGTGTCGTCGCAGATACGCGAAGCGGGCTTCACCGTTCCGATGATGACCGGCTTTGGCTCCTTCCAGGATCCGGTCTATTGGGACGGCACCCACGGAGAAATCAAAGGCTGCTACACTTGGCTCGCTCAGGATCTCGCATCTCCCACGCCGCTGGTGAAGAGCTTCGTTGACCGCTACAAGGCGAAGTTCTCGCAAGAGGCGACGTCCTTCTCGACCTACGGGGCCGATGCGCTCTTCGCCGTCGCCGAGGCGATAAAGAAGGCCGGCGCGCCGACGCGGGCAAAGATACAGGAAGCCCTTGGGGCGTTGGACGCTGTGTCGCCGCTCGGCACCCACATCACATTCCACAACCCACCTGACGGCAACAACAACACGCCCAACGTGGTCGCGATCCAGATCACCGGCCGCGGCACTTACGTCGCGATCTAAAGCTGTGCTCGAAATCAGCCGGCTCACGCGGCGCTTCGGAGGCTTGTATGCCGTCAACGATGTGTCGTTCTCGGTGGGGGCCGGCGAGGTCGTGTCTGTCGTTGGTCCAAATGGCGCCGGCAAGACCACCCTTTTCAACCTCATCACCGGGGTGCTCAAGCCGGACCGCGGAACGGTGTTGTTTGATGGCAAGGACATTACCGGCTCCCCGCCCCATCGCCTCGCCGCAATGGGCATCGCGCGCACGTTTCAGAATGTCCGCCTGTTCAAACATCTGAACGCGCTTGAGAACGTGATGATCGGCCAGGTGAGCGGCGGCCGCTCGGGGGTGCTGGACGCGCTCGCTTGCACGTCACGGGACCGCTCAGACCGCCGGATGATGGTGGAGCACGCCGAGGCCCTGCTGGACTGGGTGGGGGTCGGCGCGAACAGATTCCGCATGCCCGGCGAACTGCCCTATGGCGATCAGCGGCGGGTGGAAATCGCCCGCGCGCTCGGTCTCAAGCCGCGGCTGCTCATCCTGGACGAGCCCACCGCCGGCATGGTGGCGCGGGAGGCGCACGCGGTGATCGATATGATCGAACGGCTTCGTGCCCGTGGCATCGCTTTGCTCCTGATCGAGCACAACATGAACGTCGTCATGTCGGTCTCCGAACGTATCGTGGTCATCAGCTTCGGCGAGAAAATCGCCGATGGCCTGCCGGCCAAGATCCGCGCCGATCCGAAGGTGATCGAAGCATATTTGGGAGTAGAGGATTGAGCGCGCTGCTTCGCATCGAGGGACTTGCCGTCTCCTACGGCTCGGTGCCGGCAGTCGATGGGGTAGACCTGGAGATTGAGCCGGGAGAACTGCGGGTCATTCTTGGCGCGAACGGCGCCGGCAAAACCACCATCATCAAGACCATCATGGGACTGCTGAAACCACAGCGCGGAGCCATCCGTTTCGATGGCGAACATGACCTGCTGCGCCTACGGCCGGACCAGATCCACCAGCTTGGCATCGCTTGGGTACCGGAGGGGCGGCAATTGTGGAATACCATGACGGTGCTGGATAATTTGCGCATGGGTGCGTTCGAGGTCCGGGACGAGAACACGATCAACCGTCGTATCGGGGAGATGTTCGAGCGCTTCCCGCGCCTCGCTGAGCGGCGTCATCAGCTCGCGGGATCGCTCAGCGGCGGCGAACAGCAGATGGTTGCGATCGCCCGCGCCCTGGTCAGTAGCCCACGGCTGCTGCTGATGGACGAGCCTTCGCTGGGCCTCGCTCCCATTGTGATGCGCGAGGTATTCGCGCTGGCGCAGGACATCAACCGCCTGGGCATAGCGGTGCTCATGGTGGAGCAGAACGCCCGCCAATCGCTGAAAGTAGCTCATTTCGCTTATCTGCTGGAACACGGCCGCGTCGTGGAAGCCGGACCGGCGACGGATATTGCCGGGAAAAAAAGCGTACAGGAAGTTTTTCTCGGCGGCAGCGCATAGGAAACAGCGGCATGGATCTTTTTCTGCAGCAACTCAGCAATGGCTTGGTGATCGGTAGCACCTACGCCGTCGTGGCTGTGGGCTTTGCGTTGGCGTTCACGGTCCTGCGCGTGATCCAGTTCGCCCATCCCGACGTTTTCATGATCGGCATGTTCTCCGGCATGATGGCGGCCGGCATCGTGCCGGGCGGCGGGCTCGCGGTTGCGCTGATCGGCGGCGCGGTCGGGTCCACCGCCATTGGTGCGGTGATCGAGCGCACCGTGGTCGCCCCGCTACGCGGACGCGACGTGCTGACCACCCTGATCGCGACACTGGGCGTCTCCGTCATCCTCCAGAACGGCATGGCGGCTATCGTCGGTCCCGATCCGATCCCCTATCCGCGTCTGCTTCCGAGCCGGTTCTATGAGATCGGGCCGGTGCTGCTCACCTTGCGCCAGTTGTTCTGCCTCGGCCTGTGCGCGGTGCTGCTCGTGCTGGCCAGCCTATACGTGCGAAGCACTCACATCGGTCGCGCCACCCGCGCGATTGCCGAGCGACCGGACGTCGCCGCCGCGTTCGGCGTCGACGTCGGACACGTATGCCGCATCACCTTCTGGCTGGCCTCTACCATGGCCGGACTCGCGGCCGTCGCCGTGGGCACGCTCTATGGCTCCGCGTCTGCGTTCGTCGGCCTGCTCTACGGGCTCAAGGCCTTTGTCTGTATGCTCGTGGCCGGTAACCGCTATTTCGAGGCGGTGATCGCAGTCGCGCTTGCGCTCGGCATTCTGGAGGCCCTGGTGACCGGCTATGTGTCCTCCTCACTTCGTGACGCAGTAGCCTTCTTCGTACTGATCGGCGTCCTCTATCTGCGACCCGACGGACTGTTCGGTTCCTACGCCACCTGAGCTGGAAGCATCATGCCCAATCTAGCGTTCTTCGAACCGATCGCAGTCTTCACACTACTGAACGTCGCCATGACGGTCGGACTTTACGTGACTGCGTTGTCCGGTCAGCTCTCGATGGCCACCGCCGCGGTCGCCGGTGTAGGCGGTTATACCTCCGGCATCCTCACCGTGAAATTCGGCGTACCGTTCGTGCCGGCGGTGGCGGGGGGCGCGCTCCTCGGCGGACTCCTTGGCTGCGTTCTCGCTTTGCTGACACTTAAAATGCGCGACTTCATTCTGAAGCTGACAACGCTCGCGGCGGGCGAGGCGCTCTCGGTGCTGGCCTTCAACTGGGACTACATCGGCGGAGCCAACAGCTTCACCGGGCTCGCGCCACACACCGGCCTTTTCACCTGCGTGATCGTAGCGGCGATATCGCTCTACGTGGCATGGCGGTTTGACGGGTCGCGGCTCGGCTACGGCGCACGTGCGGTGCGTGACGACCCGCTCGCCGCGGCCTCGATGGGCGTGTCGGTGGCGCAGGTACGTATCGTTACCTTTGCGGTCGGCAGCGCGATCATCGGCATGGCCGGCGCGGTACAGGCGCATTACCTGCTCGTGGTGACGCCCTCCCAGCTCGGCTTCTTCGTTTCGCTCAACTATATCATCTTCCTGCTGTTCGGCGGTTTGCAAACGCTGGCCGGCCCGGTGCTGGGCGCGGTGGTTCTGACCGCGCTGCCGGAGGCGCTGCGTTTTGCCAACGAATACCGCCTGATCGTCTATGGATTGATCATCGTCGCCGTCATGTTGTGGCGCACGGACGGACTGCTGGGCCGCACGCCGCTTGGCGTTGCTCGCCGCGTCTTTGGCGTCACGCTCCGCTCCGCGCGCACTCCCCAAAGCATTTTGCGGGCTGAAGATGCCCTCTCGCCGAGCACCGTCGCGGCGAAACAAACAACAAAGAGCCTCTAGGAGAACGCCATGGAAATGATCGATCTGAGCCGTGACTTGTTCCACCGCACGCAGGTGCATCCTTCGCACCCTCCTGTGATTGTCTCCGTCTGGTACGATCACGCCGAGAAGAAGCGCGCAGGAAACACGGAGTTTTCCTCGAAGGCTTTGTCCATCGCCTTCAGCGATCACGCGGGAACACATGTGGATGCCCCGGTGCACTTCGATTCCCGCCCCGATGCCCTTTCAATCGACCAGATGCCACTGGAGAAATTCTATACGTCCGGTATCTGTCTCGATCTGTCCCACATCCCATTGCGTCATGCGGCAACTGTCCGGGAAATGGAAACGGCCCTGGCAGCTTCCGGCCAGGATATCCGCGCCGGCGACACCGTGCTGCTGCACATGGCTACCAACGATCGCCTGCTGGGGAAGCCGGGTTATCTCCACGATTTTCCTGGCCTCGCGGTGGAAAGCGTGCATTGGCTCGCGGACCGCGGCATCGGAATGTTTGGCGTGGAGGCGGTGAGCCCGGCCCCTGAGGGCGAACCGAACTTCCAGGCTCATCTTGCATGTGGCGAACGGGGAATCACACACATGGAATGCCTTGCCAATCTCGACAAGCTGGTAGGACGCGGCCGATTCCGTTTCATCGGCTTCCCTCTCAAGATCCGCGGCGGCACCGCAAGCCCTATCCGCGCCGTCGCGATCTTCGAGTGAACGCCCCAAATCCTACGTTGCACACAATGTGAACGCGGCGCTGGATGCCTGTTCTGAGATCGCGCCGGGCTACGCCGCCCGGACTGTCGTCAGAAAACTCTCAACCTCTTGCTTCAGGCGTTCGGACTGTTTTCCGAGTTCGCCCGCAGAACTGAGGACCAGTTCGGCAGCGGCTCCCACCTCGCCTGAGGCCTTGGTCACGTCAGAGATGTTTTGCATGACCCCCTGGGTCCCCTGAGCTGCTTCCTGCACGCTGTGGGCGATTTCCCTGGTCGATCCACGCTGCTGCTCGACTGCTGAAGCAATCTTCGTCGCGATATCGTTGATCTGGCCGATCGTGGCGCCAATCCCGCGAATGGCTTCGGCGGTTGTTCCGGTCGCGTTGCGGATCGCGTCGATCTGGTCGGCAATCTCCTCTGTCGCCTTGGCGGTCTGTGTCGACAGCGCCTTCACCTCGTTTGCCACCACGGCAAAGCCCCTGCCCGCGTCACCGGCTCGCGCGGCTTCGATGGTCGCGTTCAAGGCCAGAAGATTGGTCTGAGCGGCAATGTTTTGAATGAGGCCCATCACCTCACCAATTTTCTGTGTTGCCGCCAGCAAGCCTTCCACCATCGTATTGGTATGATCGGCCTGAGCAACCGCGCTTTGCGCGATCGATGCCGAGTGGTCAATCTGACGGGAGATTTCCTGGCTGGATTTCGACAGTTCCTCGGCTGCGGCAGCCACGGTCTGCACATTTCCAGTGGTCTGCTGTGCGGCTGAGGCGACGGTCGAGCTCCGTCGCGTCGTCTCCATTGCAATTGACGACAGCGACTGCGCCGAGCGCTGCATTTCGGCAGCTGATGAAGCCGCGCCGGCGACAATCGAGCCGACGCTCTTCTCGAACACGCTTGCGATCTGGTTCATAGCCACCTTGCGCTCCGCAACGGCGCGAGCTGCCGCCTCTTCCCGCTCGGTACGGAGGCGTTCGGCGTCAATCAATCGATCCTTGAACACAGAAAGGCTGCGCGCAATGTGGCCGATCTCGTTGCGATGCTCGACGAACGGGACCTCGACGTTCAGGTCGCCCTTGGCCAGATCATCCATGGTGCCGCATATTTTGCCAAGCGGACGAACCAGGCCGCGACCAAGGATGAAGGCGGCCATCCCGGCAATGAGCAAGCCGCCCAATCCTCCGAGCGCGATCCAGACAGCCCGGGCGAACACCACCGCGTCGACATCGTCGGTGTAGACGCCTGCCTGGATGGCAAGCATCTGATCGCCCTCACCATACCCTCCGGCATAGGTCAGCTTCGGCAACTCCGGCCCGCCGGTTGCTTTTGGCACCTCGTATACGAGGAAGCCACCGCCGGCACGCGCCTGGCCGATGATACTTTGGATCAGCAGCTGACCCTTGTTATCCCGGTAGTCCCAGCGATTGACGTTGATGTATTTAGGGTTGGCATGCACGTAGGTAACGCCAGCATTCTTGCCCCCGGCATCGTAGATTCCGAGGTAGTCGCCGGATTGGCCCCAGCGCATGGCGCCGATCGCATCGAAGGCAAGACGCCGTGCGTCCTCCGGAGAAATCTTGCCGGCTTTGGCTTTCTCGTCATAGGTCAGGAGAATCTTCTTCGCCGCCTGGACCATATCGAACACCTTGGTTCGACGCTCCTCGAATACGGTATCGCGAAGAACCATCACCTGGGCAAAAAGCGCGGCAACGAAGACGATGGTTAGAACCGCGATGATCAAGCCAAATCGTTGGTAGACACTGAGGTGTCGCATCATAGGCCCTTCGT
>DATHPL010000003.1:0-5491 GCA_035483915.1 Bradyrhizobium sp. | reverse complement strand
GACGCTGGAGCCTACCGCACCCCGCTTGAGGCCGAAATCTTTCAGCAGTCCGTAAGCGACGTTGCCTTTCGATTTGCCGTGGCGCTCGACCACCGTCACGAAACAAAGGCCATAGCGCTCGAACAGGCTCGGCCAATCCTTCGCCGGCTCGATCGCGACCTTTTCGTGAATCAGCATAATGCCGGGCAGCGCCGTCTTGATCGCGTTGACTGTGCAGGACTTGGCCGGAAGCTCGGGCGTCAGCCTCACATGGGCGGGCAGCTTCACCGTGGCGTAAGCGGCTTTCGGGTATTGGTAACGTTGCGACAGTGCCTGATCGAGACGCGGCGTGATCTCGCCGTGCTCGACGACGAGTTCACCGCCGTACCAGGTGCATTGCGGCTTCAACTTGTCATCCATCAGGACGAGGTCGGCGCGGCGGCCGCCGCCGAGCCCGCCGATCTCGCCGTCCATGCCAAACCGCGTCGCGCCATGCAGCGAACCCATCGACCACGCCTGCTCAGGCGACATCCCGGCCTTCACCGCCTCGCGCACCACCCAGTCGAGACCAAAGAGAAACAGATCGTCGGCATCACGGTCATCGGTGCAGACGGCCGTTCGTTTGTGCGACGCGCCGAGTTCGGTGACGGTGCGGATCGCCTGCGGCAGGCTGTGCCATGGCGTGGTCGGCGGTCCGCCGCGCAGGAACAGCCAGACGCCGGCATCGAGCAGGTCGTCGGCAATATCGCGATCGATCGCCTCATGGGTGTCGGTGACACCGCTGGCGGCATAGGCCGCGACGAATTCACGGCCGTAGATATGGCCTGACACCGGGCGGCCGCGCTTCAGCGACGCGGCAAGAATAGCGTGGCTGCGTTCATCGCCCATGGTGACGGGCACGAAATCCATCTTCTCGCCGAGCGCAACCGCCTCCGGCCAACGGTCGAACAGGCCCGCGATCTTGTCCGCCGTCAGATCACCACCCGCGGTTTCCAATGCGGCTGACGTCGCGGGAACCGTTGAGGGCACGGTGAGAAAGATCGAGAGCGGCGCCTGCCGCGCGTCCTCGAGCATCGCCTCGACGCCGGCGACGTCCATGACGTTGCCGATCTCGTGGCTGTCGCAGAAAATGGTCGTGGTGCCGTTGAGCAGCGCCGCTTCCGCATAGGCGCAGGCCGTCACCATCGAGGACTCGATGTGGATATGCGGATCGACAAGGCCGGGCGCGATGATGCCGCCGGCGGCGTCATAGACCGGAATGCCGCCTGCGATCTTCTTGTGAGCCCCCGACGGCTTCACCGCCGCGACGCGGCCACCGGTGATCCAGACCTCGCGTCCGCCTTGAATGCGCTCGGAATAGGTCGAGAGCACCCGCGCGTCCGTGATGACGAGATCCGGCGCCACACGGCCCGCGGCAACGTCGGCAAGACGACGCGTCATCGTGTGTAGCGGCGCAACCGCAAAACGGGTCAATTGGGTCATAGGTTTTCTCGGGCTTTCTCGCAGCTGGGCTGTTGATTTCTGCCGAAGATGGTTGCTCCCGGACGAGGCAGGAGCAAGCTCAAATTAGACGGCAAATCTGCACACCCATTGGGCAGGAATCGGGCCCTGTCCCGATTTTGCCCGAAGAGACGCCTTGTTCTTGCTATAGCCCCCTCTTCGCCCGCGCTCGACCTGCTTCACTACACCGGAAGCAGCAGATCCGCCCGTTCTGCGACGAGATTCGCAGGCCCGTCGTCCAGCGGCAAGTCGAGAACCTCCTCGAACTCGACGATGTTGTCGATCTCGGTGCCCATGGCGATGTTGGTCACGCGTTCGAGGATGAACTCGACCACGACCGGCACCTGATATTCCTTCATCAGTTCGCGCGCGGTCGCAAACGCCTGCTGGGCATCTCTGGGATCGGTGACTCGAATCGCCTTGCAGCCCAGGCCTCGGGCGACCGCGACGTGATCGACGCCGTAGCCGCCGAGCTCCGGCGCGTTGATATTCTCGAACGACAATTGAACTTGGTAGTCCATGTCGAAACCGCGCTGGGCCTGACGGATCAATCCCAGATACGAGTTGTTCACGACGACATGAATGTAAGGCAATTTGAATTGGGCGCCGACCGCGAGCTCCTCGATCAGGAATTGAAAATCATAATCGCCCGAGAGTGCCACGATCTCGCGGGTCCGATCGGCAGCACGTACGCCGAGCGCCGCGGGCAGCGTCCAGCCGAGCGGCCCGGCCTGCCCGGCATTGATCCAGTTGCGCGGCCGGTAAACACCGAGGAATTGCGCCCCGGCGATTTGTGAAAGTCCGATGACGCTGACGTAGCAGGTGTCGCGGCCGAACGCTTTTGTCATCTCCTCATAGACGCGCTGCGGCTTGATCGGCACGTTATCAAAGTGGCTCTTCCGCAGCATCGAACGTTTGCGATCCTGGCAAGCCGCCGGCCATGCCTGCCGTTCCTTCAGCCGGCCGGCCCTGCGCCATTCCTTCGCGACCGTCACGAACAATTCGAGCGCGGCCTTCGCATCGGACACAATACCGAGGTCGGGATTAAAGACGCGTCCAATTTGAGTTGGCTCGATATCGACATGCACGAAGGTGCGGCCCTTGGTGTAGGTCTCGATCGAGCCGGTGTGCCGGTTGGCCCAGCGGTTGCCGATGCCGAGCACGAAATCGGATTCCAGCATGGTGGCGTTGCCGTAGCGATGGCTGGTTTGCAAGCCGACCTGCCCTGCCATCAGCACGTGATCGTCGGGAATGGCGCCCCAGCCCATCAGCGTCGGCACCACCGGCACGTTGACGATCTCGGCGAACTGCACCAGGAGATCGGACGCGTCGGCATTGATGATGCCGCCGCCCGCGACGATCAGCGGCCGATCCGCGGCGTTGAGCATCTCGAGCGCCTTCTCGATTTGCTTGCGCGTGGCTGCGGGCTTGTAGACCGGCAGCGGTTCGTAGGTTTCGGCATCGAATTCGATCTCTGCGAGTTGCACGTCGAGCGGCAGATCGATCAGCACCGGACCGGGACGGCCCGATCGCATGATGTGGAACGCCTGGCTGAAGACACGCGGAACCAGCGCGGGCTCGCGCACGGTGACGGCCCACTTCGTCACGGGCCTCGCAATCGATTCGATGTCGACCGCCTGAAAGTCTTCCTTGTAGAGTCGCGCCCGTGGCGCCTGGCCGGTGATGCAAAGAATCGGAATCGAATCGGCAATCGCCGAATAGGGCCCCGTGATCATGTCGGTTCCGGCCGGGCCCGACGTGCCGATGCAGACGCCGATATTGCCGGCCCTGGCGCGCGTATAGCCCTCGGCCATGTGCGAGGCGCCCTCGACGTGGCGCGCGAGAATGTGGGCGATCGAGCCGCGCTTCTTCAGCGCCGAGTACAGCGGATTGATCGCGGCGCCGGGCACACCAAAGGCGCACACGACGCCTTCTTTTTCCAGAATTTGCACGGCCGCATCGATTGCACGCATCTTCGCCATTTCACACTCCGGTCCGATGATTTCGCTTCCGGGATCATCGGACCGAACGGCACGTCATCTCAATCGAATTGAATTTATTTCCCGCGACGTGGCACGTCGTGGATTTTTCTCCGTTCACTCAAGTCATTAGCAGGGAGAAAAAATGGAAACGGCTCAAGCGAAAGCGCGCGTTAGCCGACCGCCTCAGTAACCGGCGGCATCACGCCGCCGAGCACAAGCGTCAGTTCGGCTGCAATCGCACGCACGATACAACCGAGCACCGGCAATCTTTCATCGGTGATCCGGCCGGTCATGCCGGAGACGGAAATCGCGGCCAGCGGTTCGCTGCAGTCATTATAAACAACTGCGGCGATGCAGCGCAGTCCCATGCGCGCTTCTTCATCATCGACGGCGTAACCGCGCCGCCGGATCGTCTCAAGTTCCCTGAACAGTTCGCCTGGCCGCACAATCGACTTTTCCGTCAGCCGCGGCATACCCTGCCGGCAAATGATGGCATTGACGTCGCCGTCCGGATAAGTGGCAAGCACCGCCTTGCCGACACCGGACGCCACCATCGCGACCCGGCCACCGACCTTGGTGAGCGAGCGCATGATCTCACGGCTTTCGATCCGGGCCAGCACAATGATGGATTCATCGTCGACCACCGCGAGATTGGCCGTTTCCCGTGTCTGGTCACGTAACTTGCGCAAATACGGCATGGCCTGCGCCGCAAAATTGCGGCGACGGGCAAACGTCGCGCCGACGGAAAAACTCTGCGCGCCGACATGCCATTTCGATTCATAGCGGTCGAAATGAACGAAGCGGCGCTTTTCCAGCGTCGCCAGCAGGCGATGAACGGTTGATGTCGACAATCCCGTACGGACGGCAAGATCGCTGAGGCGATATCCTTCGTCGTCTTCGGCCAGCGTTTCAATGATGGAGAGCGCGCGGTCGACGGATTGAACCCCGCCGTCCCGGGGATCGGGTTCGGCATCCGTGCCGGACTTCGGCTCGAGCGGTTTGCGCCTGATCACGTTTCTCTTCATCGCGACTTGCCTCATGGAAAGGAGACGTATTCGCCGCTCGACAAAACCGCGCTGTCAGAAATGCACTAAAAAAAGAGATGCCGCCCCGGTCTTCCCGGAGCGGCATGTGGCGTTTGCTTAGAGAAGGCCGGCGCCGCGCGCCCACTTGTACTTAGCGGCGAGCACCTCGACCGGCAGTTCGGTCGAGTAGGCGTAAGCCGGGATGCCGTTCTGGTAGAGATATTCGGCGGCTTCCTCGACCTCGACGTCGCCGGCCAGCGAAACAACGATCGGCTTCACGAAGCCCTTGGCTTCCATTTCCTTCTTCACCTCGACCATGTTGCGCGCGAACACCATGGGCGGCGTCACGATCGTGTGCCAGTAGCCGAGGATCAGCGAATGAATGCGCTCATCCGACAGGCCGAGCTTCACCGTGTTGACATAGGTGATCGGCGGCTCGCCGCCGGTGATGTCGACGGGGTTGCCGGCCGCACCGAACGGCGGGATGAACTTGCGGAACGCCGCGTCGAGATCGGGCGGCATCGCCATCAGCGACAACCCGTTGTCGACCACGGAGTCCGACAGCAACACGCCAGAGCCGCCCGCGCCCGTGATGATCAGCACGTTCTCGCCCTTTGGCGTCGGCAGTACCGGCACGCCGCGCGCGAATTCGAGCAACTGCCTCAAGCTGCGGGCGCGGATCACGCCGGACTGCTTGAAGACGTCCTCGTAGATCTTGTCGTTACCGGCGAGCGCGCCGGTGTGCGAGGAAGCCGCCTTCGCGCCAGCCGAAGTGCGGCCCGCCTTGAGCACCACCACTGGCTTCTTCTTCGAGACGCGTTTGGCGGCTTCGGCGAAAGCGCGGCCATCCTTCAGGTCTTCGCAGTGCTGGGCGATCAGGTTGGTGTTCGGGTCCTGCTCGAAGAAAGCCAGCAGATCGTCTTCGTCGATATCGGACTTGTTGCCGAGGCCAACGATCGCCGAAACGCCCATCTTGGCCGAGCGCGAGAAGCCGATGATCGCCAT
>DATHPL010000002.1:0-1906 GCA_035483915.1 Bradyrhizobium sp. | reverse complement strand
GTTTCACTGTCCTTCACCAGCAGATGCAGCGCCGACTCCTTCGGATGATCCTTGGACTTCTCGACGAACACTTCGGGCTCATGAAGCGAGGCGCGGATGAAATAGGCGGCGACCGCCGGAAACACGCCGAGCGCAAACATGCCGCGCCAGCCGATCACCGGCAGTAGCAACGGCGTGGCAATGGCAGCCACCAGCACGCCGGTCTGCCAGCCCAACCCGACATAAGAAGAGGCGCGGGCGCGTTTCGCCGCCGGCCACGCTTCAGCAACCAGCGCCATGCCGATGCCGAATTCGCCGCCAAGGCCGACGCCGGCAATGGTCCGGTAGATCAGGAGATCCCAATAACCTTGCGCGAACGCGCAAAGACCGGTGAACATCGCAAACACGACAATCGTCCAGGTCAGAATGCGCACGCGTCCGAGGCGATCGGACAGCATGCCGAAGCCGATGCCGCCAAGCACCGCGCCGATCAGCGTGGCCGTCACCAGTGACGCCGACTGCGCCTGGGACAGATGGAGATCGCTTGCGATCGTCCGCAGCATGAAGCCGAGAATAAGAAGATCGAATCCGTCCATCGCATAACCGAGCGCTGAACCCGCCAACGCCTTCCACGCGTTGCGGTCGACGGTGGTCGGCACGCTCTCGATGCTGTCAGCCGTGATGCTCATTTTGACCCCTCCTCGTTTGAAATCCCCAATGAAAGGAGAGTGTCATAATCTCGTATCAATTACAATATTAATCTCAAAAATTATACAAATTGGACATAAGATATTAATATTGTTAATATTTATTTCGTCTCAATAACTGGATTCTAGTCCCGGCCTGCAACAAAGGCTTGGCCACACCCCGGAAGATCAGGTCTTTCGCGTCGGTCTATCAAGCCGCTCGTCCGGCGGCGCGATTTCCGTGACCAGATCGCGCACGAGCGCTTTTTTCGGCAACGGCGCGAGTGCCGTCGTCCCCTCTTTCAGCCGTGCCGTGCAGGCATAATCCACTTCGCCGTCGATCAGCATCATGCATTCCTTGCAGGCATTCGCATTGATGCAGGAGAAGCGAAAGGCGAGCGAAGGATCCTGGTCGCGGCGCACCATCCGCAGGCCGTCGAGCACGGACTGCCCATGCTCGAACTCGATTGCGAAAGTATCGACGTGCGATGTTAGTTCCGGTTCGCCGCGGCGAATGGCAAGCAAGGCTTTCATGCGGTGACCATCTCTTTCGCCGGCCTGATGTTCAGCGTGCCGTCTGTCATCGTTACGATCTGGTTGACCTCCCAACCATCATCGAGACTGGGATAATCCTCGCGCTGATGCGCGCCCCGGCTCTCGGTACGCGCGAGCGCCGGCAGCGCCACTGCTTGCGCCACCAGCAGCATGTTTCTGAGATCGAGCCAATCGATCAGCACCGGATCGAAGCCGCCCGAGGAAGACGTGAGCGGCCGGTCGCCGACGCCGCGTCCGAGGTCCGCAAGACGGTCGATGGCAACGCGAAGTTTATCACCGGTGCGGAACGGCCCGACATTGTCCGACATCAAGGATTGCAGCGAGGCAATGGCGGCGGCGGTGTTCGGCGCCTCGCGTCGCTCGGAACTGCGCAGAAAATCGATGGCGGGACCCGTCACCTCCGGCGACGGCATTGGCCGCCGCGTCGCGCGCAACGCGGCATGATGGCCGGCGCAGGCACCGAACACGAACGTTTCGGTGATCGCATTGCCTGACAGGCGGTTGGCGCCGTTGGCCCCGCCGATGGCCTCGCCGCAAGCAAAAAGCCCCGCGACCTTACTCTCGAGCGTGTCGTTCACGCGGATCCCGCCCATGTGATAGTGCGCAATCGGCGCCACCTCGATGGGCTGGCGGGCAAGATCGATGCCGTTGGCGGCGAGCCGGTCGACCACCGGCCCGAACGCGCG
>DATHPL010000001.1:0-6099 GCA_035483915.1 Bradyrhizobium sp. | reverse complement strand
CGCGTTGCAGGCGGCGATGGAAGGCTATGAGGTCGTGACCATGGAAGACGCGGCGCCGCGCGCCGACATCTTCGTCACCGCGACCGGCAACAAGGACATCATCACCATCGAGCACATGCGCGCGATGAAGGACCGCGCCATTGTCTGCAACATCGGCCACTTCGACAACGAGATCCAGATTGCAGGCCTGAAGAATCTGAAATGGAACAACATCAAGCCGCAGGTCGATGAGATCGAATTCCCCGACAAGCATCGCATCATCCTGCTGTCGGAAGGCCGCCTGGTGAATCTCGGCAACGCCATGGGCCATCCGTCCTTCGTGATGTCGGCGTCCTTCACCAACCAGACGCTGGCGCAGATCGAACTGTTCGCCAACAACAAGGACGGCAAGTACAAGAAGGAAGTCTACGTGCTCCCGAAGTCGCTGGACGAGAAGGTGGCGCGGTTGCACCTCGCCAAGATTGGCGTGAAGCTCACCACGTTGAGCAAGGAACAGGCCGACTATATCGGCGTGAAGTCCGAGGGCCCGTTCAAGTCGGATCATTATCGGTATTGATAGCGTGGCGCCCGTCATGGTGAGGAGGCGCTTGCGCCGTCTCGAACCATGAGGCCCCAGTGCTGCCTCATCCTTCGAGACGCGGCTCACGCCGCTCCTCAGGATGAGGAAGAAGCCCCTTCATTCGTCATTCCGCAGGCCGGAATGACTGCGACATACCGAGGCTCCGGAAACCATCCGGGGCCTTTTCGTTTGCCGTTGATTTTCGCATCCGTTTGCGCGCTAATCGGACAATGGACACGAGCAAGCCTGCGGAACATTTCGATGTGCTGATCGTCGGCGCCGGGCTTTCGGGCATCGGCGCGGGCTATCACCTTCAGCAGAAATGCCCGGACAAACGCTTCGTCATTCTCGAGGGGCGCGACTGCATCGGCGGTACCTGGGATCTGTTTCGCTATCCGGGCATCCGCTCCGACAGCGACATGTTCACGCTCGGCTATTCGTTCAAGCCGTGGACTGATCCGAAGGCGATCGCGGATGGTCCTAGCATTTTGAATTACGTGCGCGAGACCGCGGCCGAAAACGGCATCGACAAGAAGATCCGTTACCGTCACCAGGTGAAGCGCGCCTCATGGTCGACGCAAGATGCGCGTTGGACGATCGAGGCCGAACGTTCGTCGGGTGAGGGCGCAAGCGACGTGGTGCGCTTCACCTGCAATTTCCTGCTCTCGTGCTCCGGCTACTATCGCTACACGGATGGCTATCGACCGGAATTTGCAGGTGACAGCGATTTCAAAGGCCAGATCGTCCATCCGCAGAAATGGCCGCAATCGCTCGACTATGCCGGCAAACGCGTGGTGGTGATCGGTTCCGGCGCAACGGCCGTGACGCTGGTGCCGGCAATGGCGGAAAAGGCGTCCCATGTCACCATGTTGCAGCGCTCGCCGAGTTATGTGGTGGCGCGCCCGGCGCAGGATCAACTCGCGATCACCTTGCGCAGGAAGTTCGGCGACAAAGTTGCGTATCACGTGATCCGCTGGCGCAACGTGCTGTTAGGAATGTTTTTCTTCCAGTTTGCGCGCAAAAGGCCCGAGCGGTTCAAGCGAATGGTCCTCGGCGGCGTCCGCATGGCGCTTGGCCCCGATTACGACATCGCGCATTTCAACCCGCGCTATAATCCCTGGGACCAGCGGCTGTGCCTCGTGCCCGATGGCGACCTTTTCAAATCGCTCCGGGAAAAGCGCGCCTCCATGGTCACCGGCGAGATCGACCGTTTCACCGACGGCGGCATTCGCCTGAAGGACGGCAGCGAACTCAAGGCGGACATCATCGTCACCGCGACCGGGCTGGTCCTGCAATTGATGGGCGGCGTGGAAGTTTCGGTCGACGGCAGCAAAGTCGATTTAGCCAAGACCATGAACTACAAGGGCATGATGTATTCGGACATACCGAATCTGGTGTCCGTCTTCGGCTATACCAACGCGTCCTGGACGCTGAAGTGCGATCTCACCTGCGAATATGTCTGCCGGTTGCTCAACTACATGGACCAGCAGGGCTACAGGCAGTGCATGCCGCATAATATCGATCCCACGATCGAGCAATTGCCGGCGCTTGAGTTTTCCTCCGGCTATGTGCAGCGCGCGCTGCCGACGCTGCCCAAGCAGGGTTCCAAACGGCCGTGGCGGCTGTACCAGAACTACGCCTTCGACATCGTCGCTTTGCGCCTCGGCAAGGTCGATGACGGCGTGATGAAATACTCGTGAGGCAATAACCACCTGCGTTGGTTCGACGAACCCTGATGATTTAAATTTGGGGCGGCGCTGGCGGCGTTGCGCGCAGCACATCGTCGCGTTGCGCTTCGGCAAAGTCGATGACGTCGCGATGAAACAATCCGGGCCAAATCAGGGCGATCACCAGTTCGGCATGCGTTGTTTTGCGTATACGTATTCGTTTTCGAATCGGCGACAATAAGAGAGGGTTAACGCCGAATTAATCGGTGCATCCTATCATCACGCGGTCGAGCTTTGAGCCGCATGAGGAAGCCCGAGGAAATAACATGGACGCCCAGCGAGTTGCCATTGATGCCGTCGTTGCGTTGACCGATTGCGACCGGGAAATGGTCGCGGCCTTCATTCGCCGGTTCTATCTCGCCGGCGTCAGGGATCCCAAGCGCCTGACCTTCAAGGGCTTGCAGGCGCTGGCGCGGGGGTAAGCCTTTTTCCCGTCGTTCCGGGGCGCCACAAAGTGGCGAGCCCGGAATCTATTTCCCCCAGCATTCAAGTTGCTGAATGGATTCCGGGTTCGCGCTACCGCGCGCCCCGGAATGACGGCGTTGAGGGAACTGACGGCGCTTGCATCGTCATTGCGAGCGCAGCGAAGCAATCCAGAGTCCTGATAGGCTGGATTGCTTCGTCGTTTCACTCCTCGCAATGACGACGAACTCTCGACGGTGATGTTGCTCTACTTCTCCGGCTCACCGATCGAAACCTTCAGCGTGCCGACGCCATCGACGCCGCACTCGATCTTGTCGCCGGGGTGGAGCTGGGAGACGCCGGCCGGCGTGCCCGTCATGATGATATCGCCGGCGGCGAGCTTCACCTGTTGCGACAGTTGCCAGATGATCTCCGGCACGCTCCAGATCAATTCGGTGAGATCGCCCTTTTGGGTTTCCTTGCCGTTGACCGTGAGCCAGATCTTGCCCTTCGAGGGATGGCCGATCTTGGCGGCCGGCTCGATCGCCGAGCAGGGCGCGGAATAGTCGAACGACTTGCCGACTTCCCACGGCCGTTCCTTCTTGCGCGAGGCGATCTGCAGGTCGCGGCGGGTGAGGTCGATGCCGACTGCATAGCCGTAGACGTGGTCGAGCGCCTTGTCGGCGGGGATGTTCAAGCCGCCGCTCTTCATGGCAACGATCAGTTCGACCTCGTGATGCAGGTCCTTGGTCAGCGGCGGGTAGGGGATGGTGGCCCCGTCGGGCACCAGCATGTCGGCATGCTTGGCGAAAAAAAACGGCGGCGCCCGTTCGTCATTTCCCATCTCGCGGATGTGCTCGAGATAGTTGCGGCCGACGCACCAGATGCGGCGTACGGGGTAGGATTTTGCCTCTCCCACCACGGGGAGCGACGGCTGGGGCGGTACGGGAATGACGAAGGAAGTCGCGGTCATCAAACAATCTCGGGGTTGAGAGGGAAAAATCGCGTTGTTTTTACGCGTTTGTGACCAGCGGCGCCAGAGCGGCGGCGTCCCATCGGGGATGCAAATGTCAGAATCGGACGACCAAGCGTTGCCCTTTCGAAATCTTGAAATGACGGCTTCGACATGATGAAATAGAAAACATCAAGTCGTGGCGCCGATACGTTCTGTGCGCGCTGATCCTTATGACGTCCTGGGCGGTTCCAGCGGTCCGAACCATGTTAAAATTATTGCTCGCGCCACAATTTGTCGGCCTCTACGTTCTCGCTGCCTCGACCGTCTACGTGCATTTTCGCGGTCGTGAACGGCTCCGTCTCGGCCGTCAGCTCGGCGATCACTCGACCTATCTCGCACCCTATAACGTCCTGATGTATGCGGGCTCGGCGGTACCCAACCGGCCGGTGATCCCGCTCGAGGAGTTTCCCGAGCTCGCCAAGCTGAACGAGAACTGGCACACCATCCGCGACGAGGCGGTTCGCCTGTTCGACGAAGGCTTTATCCGGGCGGCCGCCAAGAACAACGACTGGGGTTTTTATTCGTTCTTCAAGAGCGGCTGGAAGCGCTTTTACCTGAAATGGTACGATGACTTCCTGCCGTCGGCGCGCGCGCTATGCCCGCAGACCGTGGAGCTTCTGAACTCGATCCCGAGCGTTCATGGTGCGATGTTCGCGATGCTGCCGCCCGGCGGCAAGTTAGGGGCGCATCGCGACCCCTTTGCCGGCTCGCTGCGCTATCACTTGGGGCTCGTGACGCCCAATTCGGATAAATGCCGGATCCTGGTCGATGGCGTGCCGTGCGTCTGGCGCGACGGCGAGGCCTTCATGTTCGACGAGACGTTCATCCACAGCGCGGAGAACGCGACGGGCGTCAACCGCATCATCCTGTTCTGCGACGTCGAGCGCCCGATGAAGTACGGCTTCATGACGGCGATGAATCGCTGGGTCAGCCATCACATCGTCAAGGCGTCGGCGACCCAGAACGTCGATGGCGAGCAGGTCGGCGTGCTCAACAAGGTGTTCGGCAGCCTCTACGAGATCCACCTGTTCGGCCGCCGCATCAAGGAATGGAACCGCCGGGTCTATTACGCGCTGAAATATTCGCTGACCTTCGCGTTGCTCGGCCTCATCGTGGCCTCCGCGCTGAGGTAGTCGGCCGACGCTTCCCTTTACCTCGAAGTCGGGCGGGTGAGGGGGACTATCCACCCATTCACCTGTACCCCCTCATCCCAACCTTCTCCCCGCAAGCGAGGAGAAGGAGCGCGCCTTCATCGTGGTAACACACGCGCCTCACACCGCCGCGCTGATCGGCGTGAGGTGGTTGGTGTCGCGCTGCTGCAGGCGGAAGAACGAGGCATAGCGGCCGCCGCGCCGGAGCAGATCCTCGTGACGGCCCCGCTCGACGATCTCGCCGGCTTCCACCACCAGGATCGCATCCGCGTGCATGATGGTGTGCAGGCGGTGCGCGATTACGATCGTGGTGCGGTTCTGGCAGAGATGTTCGATTGCTTCCTGCACCTGCTTTTCGGATTCCGAATCGAGCGCCGCGGTCGCTTCATCGAGCAGGATGATCGGGGCGTCGCGTAACAATGCACGGGCGACCGCGATGCGCTGGCGCTGGCCGCCTGAGAGTTGCGCGCCGTGCTCGCCGACGGGAGTGTCGTAGCCCAGCGGGAAACCCATGATGAAATCATGCGCGCAGGCCGCCTTCGCAGCCTCGATGATTTCGGCCTCGGTCGCATCTTCCTTGCCGAACGCGATATTGGCGCGGATGCTGTCGCGAAACAGATAAACGTCCTGCCCGACATAGCCGGTCTGCTGGCGTAGCGAGCGTCGCGACACATCCGATATCGACTGGCCGTCGATCAGGACCTTGCCTTCCTTGATCTCATAGAAGCGCAACAGCAGCGCGAGCACCGTCGACTTGCCGCCGCCGGAGGGACCGACCAAAGCGGTGACCTTGCCGGGCTCGGCGACGAAGCTCATGCGGTTCAGCACCGGCTCGTCTTGCCGATAGGCGAACGACACGTCCCGGAATTCGATGGCTGCGTCAGAGAGTTTCAAGGCCGGTTTGTCGTCGTCGGCCAATTCCGTGGCCGGACTGTCGATCACTTCCAGCAGCATCCGCGCGCCGACCAACTGGCTGTTGAGATCGATGTTGAGCCGCGCCAGGCGCTTGGCCGGCTCGGTTGCCATCAGGAAGGCGGTCATGAAGGAGAAGAACTGTCCGGGCGTGGAGTTGAGCGCGACCACGCTGTAGCCGGCATAAAGCAGGCAGCCCGCAACCGCGAAGCCGCCGAGCATCTCCATCAACGGGTTTGAGCGGTTGGAGACCCGCGCCATCTTGTTGGCGTTGTGTTCCACGGCTGCGATGTTGCCGTCGATGCGCCGCTGCATCGCCGCTTCCAGCGTGAA